>DATLYT010000134.1:0-15721 GCA_035574455.1 Bacteroidota bacterium | reverse complement strand
ATTGAGCTACGGGGCCTCATCCCCTGTTGGAGAAAAATACCGCTCTCAATATACGAAAGCTCGTTTAGCTTTTCAACGAATCAGCGCCCGCAGCAGCTATCGGGCACTTTGGCGTTTGTCGCAATATCGCGACACCCTGTCTTATCGTCCCAAAAGACTCTCCCGCTACCGCATTCACCGCTTGCTGCAGGGTTGTCGTCTTTAGCACAGGCAAACAACAAAGAACTGACTACAAACAAAACGAGGTGAAAGACAACAAACGAATGCCGGAATTTCATGCCCCACTCCCTGTATGTTGACGCTTAGGTAAATCCTCGTGTAAGAGGCGTTGGACGTGCTGGAACACTTCCTCGACTTCGATCTCCTTCATACACCGAAAATGTCCTTCCGGACAGGTCGGTCGGCCGATGTGCGAACAGGGACGGCAGGCCACCCCCTTCCGCTCGACGACGATACCTCCGTACGGAAAAAAGCCAAACTCGCGCACAGTCGAACCGAATACCGCCACCAATTTCTTCTGCATCGCTGACGCAATGTGCATCAAACCGGAGTCGTTCGAGACGACGACATCGCAGTATTCCATCGCCGCAGCAGTCTCCAGGAGACTTAACTGCCCACTCAAATCGGTTGCCCGCTCGACACCAGCCTGCTCGTTAATACGAACGGCAATCGTGGACGTCAGCGGTACATCTTCCTGCCCGCCAAAGATGAGTACCTTGCCGTCATTTTCACGGGCGAAGCGCGCCCCTAACGCGACATACCGATCTTCCGGCCATCGCTTGGTGAAATGACGCGAGGTCGGACACAACCCGATGGTCCGCTCGTAGCGGTTCAGACGCAATGTTGCCATCTTACTGGAAACTCCGAAGAGCACCTCATCGGGAATGTGGAGTTCCGGGCCTCTTCCATCACTCCGAACACCGATTGCTTCGAGCGGTTCAACGTACCGATCGGCGACTGAAACTAAGTCTTTATAAAGATTCTTCTTGAACCGCACCAGCATGAACCGTTCATGCTTTCGCTTGTCGATGGTGAATACCCGCTGCGCACCAAGCCCGGTTCTGAGAAAGCCGCTCCGAAGACTCCCGTGAATATCCACGACTGTATCGTACTCCTCGTCCCGCAGTTTCTTTTTCAATCGCCGTAATCCTTCAAATCCCTCCCGCGCGTCGTACTCGTGCACCAGATTCAGATTAGGGTTGTGCCGCACAAGTTCGGCGTACTCAGTCCGCGTGACGTAGTCGATCTGGCTGTTCGGAAATTTCGCCCGCAACACGCGCAAAAGCGGCGTCGAAAGCACAATGTCTCCAATGGAACTAAAGCGAATCACCAATGTTTTAGAGGGTGTATCCATGCCATCGAAAGGTAGTATTAAATTGAGGGACTTTCAACGCGGTTTTCACGATCGGGTGCCGTTCGGGAAGAAAGACATCCGCCTCATTGCTTTTTCTATCGACGCCACCTATATTGACCAACAGAGGTGAGACTATGAAAGAACGTGCGGGCACGATTGGAGCGCTGCGCAATAGCGGTTACAAGGTCGTTTCTGTCAAGGATGAGGTTCGCAACAACCTGATCCGAAAGATTCAACACAACGAGAAACTGTTCCCGGGCATTATCGGTTACGAGCATACGGTTATTCCCGCGCTCGTCAACGCCATCCTCGCGAAGCACGATATCCTGCTCCTCGGCCTGCGCGGGCAGGCAAAATCCCGCATCGTCCGCCAGCTTCCCACGCTGCTCGACGAATACATTCCGGTCATCAAAGGCTGTGAAATCAACGACAACCCGTACCGGCCTGTCTGCAAGCGGTGCACCGACCTTGTGCGAGAGCACGGGGATGATGTGGAGGTTGAATGGCTCCACCGCGACGCGCGCTTCTCGGAAAAGCTCGCGACGCCCGACGTAACAATCGCCGACCTCATCGGCGATATCGACCCGATTAAAGCGGCGACACAACGGCTACATTACGCACACGAAGGAGCAATTCATTTCGGCATCATTCCGCGCACCAACCGAGGCATCTTCGCCATCAATGAGCTTCCCGACCTTCAACCCCGTATCCAGGTTGGTCTCTTTAATATCATGGAAGAGAAAGATATCCAGATCCGTGGTTTCAACGTGCGTATCCCGTTGGATGTGATGATTGTTTTCACCGCCAACCCAGAAGATTATACCAACCGCGGCAACCTCATCACGCCGCTGAAAGATAGGATTGATTCTCAGATTATCACGCACTACCCTCGCACGTTAGAAGACTCCATCAAAATTACCGAACAGGAGGCGTGGATTCATCGGGATGGGCGCGAGGTCCTTGTCCCACACTACTTTCGCGAAATCGTCGAGCAGGTCGCGTTTGAAGCGCGTCGGAGCGAGTTTGTCGACCAGAAATCCGGCGTCAGCGCTCGGCTCACGATTTCCGCGATGGAAAACTTGATCAGCAACGCGGAGCGACGCGCCATCCTGTTGAACGACCCGTGCATCGTCCCGCGCATCTGCGACCTGCAACACGCCTTGCCCGGCATGACAGGAAAAATGGAACTGGTGTTCGAAGGCGAGCAAGAAGGTGCAGTCAAGGTGAGCAAGGCGCTCCTCGGCAAAGCGGTGCGAGAGATTTTCAAAAAGTATTTTCCCGACCCGCTGCAACGTCGAGTCAAACCATACGCAGAAGGCAAATCGGCGGACGATTCCGTCTATGGAAACGTCGTCCGCTGGTTTGAAGCGGGCAACCGCATCGAAATTTCCGACGATATGCCGTTTGAGGCGTACTTCCGTGAACTCGATCGCGTGAAGGGACTCCGCGAGCTGACGAAAACTCACATGGGATTATCAGAGCAGAACAAGTACGAACTCGCTTCGGCGATGGAGTTTGTCCTGGATGGTCTCCACCAGAATTCGAAAATTGCCAAAGACGAAGTCCATCATGTTGTAGCGTACAAGGATATGGTCGGCAGCATTTTCTCGGGTCGCGGCAAAAGCATCGAAGAGGAACTCTGAATTCTCTATGCGCATCCGCTACAGTAAGTGGACTCCGAATTCGTTGACCGACGAGCAGCGGCTTCAATCGCTAATGTCGCTCTTCAGCTACCTCGTCGTTAAAACGAGCGGCGATGTCAACGAGGCGTTAGAGTGGCTGCGCGACCTTGCCCGGCAGTACGGCATCTTCGACGAGAGCCTCACGATGGAGGATCTCATCGAGAAGCTCAAAGAGATGGGCATAATCGAAGAAGCGAAGGATATGTTCATCCTCACGACGAAGGGGGTCCAGCGAATCCGGCAGGATGCTCTGCGCGAAATTTTCACCTCACTGAAAAAAGCGCCGGATGGAAGCCACGAAACTCCCTACACCGGCAAGGGCATTGACCGACTCAGCGAAACCAAGAAGTGGAACTTTGGCGACCACCCGACAGACCTCGACCTGACGGCAACTCTGACGAACTCGTTCAAACGCGACGGTATCGACGACTTTTCGCTTAAGGAAGAAGACCTTGAAGTATACGAATCAGAGCATCAGACGACCTGCGCGACCGTACTGATGGTCGATATCAGCCACAGCATGATTCTCTACGGTGAAGATCGGATTACCCCCGCGAAACAAGTCGCCCTTGCACTGTCGGAATTGATCCGCATCAAGTTCCCGAAAGATTATCTTTCCCTTGTCGTCTTTGGAGACGACGCAAAAGTCGTCAGCATGAGCGAGCTGCCATTCCTGAATGTCGGACCCTACCACACCAACACGCGCGCAGGACTTCAACTCGCCCGCAGCCTCCTCAGACGCCGCGGGAACGTGAACAAACAGATCTTCATGGTCACCGACGGTAAACCTTCAGCCATCTTCGATGATGCCGGGAGGCTCTACAAGAACTCCTTCGGTCTCGACCCGCGTATTGTCAACAAAACGCTCGATGAAGCCGTCCAATGCCGCCGTGAGAAAATCGTGGTGAGCACCTTCATGGTCGCACGAGACCCCTACCTCATTAATTTTGTTGAGGAGTTCACCAAAGCCAATCAGGGTCGGGCGTATTACTCTTCACTCAAGAACCTCGGCGAGTATGTGTTTGTCGACTACCTTCGCAACCGCCGCAAACGGTTTACCTCCCCCCGCTGACGCATCTCAGAGTAAGTCATCTGCCGTTCAGTTTTATGTCAATCCCATCAGTCTGAGTCGTTCTGGTATCATTCTTGCGCATTCTTGCGAAAGAATAAAAATAATCACACATTTGTGCGAACTTTTGAGCCCAATCGACTCCGAAAGGTGTGGTGGGAGTATGCAGTGTGCCAGAGCTCGTGTCGGTGGGTTGATCACCGCGGGGGAATTTTTCGGGGAGGCGTTATGGAAGGTCGCTGTTCTCGAACAAAGGTGATTGCTATTCAACAACGTCATCGCGTCTTCTTATTATGGCAAAACGCCTTCAACGAAAAAAGACGATCCGCAAACGAGTTTCTCGTAGTACCCTGCATTCCCCTACGCCGCAAGACCTCAGCGTCCTCCTCAACAGCCTGACCGACGCGGCGTTTTCCCTCAACGAGCGATGGGAGTTCACGTACCTTAGTCCCAAAGCTCAACAGTATCTTTCCAAACTTCACCGAACGGGTGAGAAGCTGATCGGTAAGAATATCTGGGAGGAGTTTCCCGATACAAAACAGTTGCCGGCATACGAGCTGTACCATTCGGCAATGCAAAAGCACAAGCCGATCTGCTTTGAACAGTACTACCCCCCTCTCGATACATGGTTTGAAACATACCTCCATCCCTCACCCCAAAGACTGGATGTCTATCTCTATGACATCACAGCTCGCAAGAAGGCGGAAGAAGCATTACGCGAGAGTGAAGAGCGGTATCGTCTCCTCGTTGAACATTCCCCAGATGCCATAGCAGTCCATAGTGATGGCGTCGTTGTGTTTGTCAACACTGCCGCCGTGAAGATGATGGGTGCCTCCAGTGCAGACGAGCTTGTCGGCAAACCGGCACTCAGTTTTGTCCATCCCGATTATCACGACCTCGTCAAAGAGCGTTTGCGGAACATAACACAGGAGCGCAAAGCGCTCCCCATGGCGGAAGAAAAGTTTGTGCGGCTGGACGGAACGGTGATTGACGTCGAAGTCGCTTCTATTCCCATCTCTTATCGTGGAAAACCAGCTATGCAGGTTGTCATCCGCGATATTACGGACCGCAAGCGCTCAGAGACAAAGCTCCACGACGTACTCCGGTTCAACGAACAGATTATCTCCGCGGCCGGACAGGGGATTGTCGTCTACGATACCGAGCTCCGTCACGTCGTCTGGAATACCTTCATGGAGCATCTGACGGGAATATCGGCAAGTGAAGTGTTAGGCAAGCGCGCCATCGAGGTGTTTCCTTATCTGCGCGAACAGGGTGTGTACGACCTTTTGCTTCGTACCATCGCGGGTGAATCCACGAAAACCGGCGACCTCTTCTTTTTTATTCCCCAGACAGGGAAGAGCGGCTGGGTGATGCAGCACTACGTCCCGCACCGCAACGCGCGGGGAGAAATCATCGGCGCAATCGGCGTGATCAGCGACATCTCTGAACAGAAGAAAATCCAAGAATCGCTTCTGAAAAGCGAAGAACGGTATCGAACATTTATCTCCCAAAGCACAGAAGGAATTTATCGCTTCGACCTCCGTAAACCGATGCCCACCAATTTACCAATGGATGAGCAGGTCGAGTATATCTATAAACATGGCTACCATGCAGAGTGTAACCTCGCCATGGCAGAGATGTATGGGTTCTCCTCCCCGGAAGAGTTGGTCGGCAAAACACTGGCAGACTTGCTTCCTCTCTCCGACCCCATGAATTTTGAATACTTGCGCTCCTTCGTTCGCTCACAGTACCGACTCATGGATGCCGAATCGCACGAGCGAGATAAAAACGGCAACATCCGCTACTTCCTCAATAACGTGGTGGGCATTGTCCAGAATGGGTACCTGACCCACGTCTGGGGCACGCAGCGGGATATTACCGAGAAGAAACGAGCGGAAAGGGCCTTGTTACAGAGTGAACAGCGTTATCGTACGCTGGTCGACCGGATCAACGACGGCTTGCTTCAGGTGACCAACGACGATGTCGTCGTGTTCGTGAACCAGCAATTCTGCGACCTGGTAGGGTACACGGAGTCGGAGCTGGTCGGAAAGGTCGCTTCCGATCTCTTCACCGATGAACACGAACGTTCGGTTATCCTCGCGAAGAACGAGCTCCGGAAACGCGGCGTTGCCGACCAATATGAACTTCAGATCAAGAAAAAGTCGGGAGAAAGAATCTGGGTTCGCATCAGCGGTGCGCCGGTGTATGACAACGAAGGGAATGTCATCGGCTCCATCGGTCTGCATACCGACATCACCCAACACAAGCAAAGCGACCAAGCATTACGAGCGTCGGAAGAGAAGTATCGCGGACTCTTTGAACATGTCCTGGATGGTGTCTATCAAAGTACACCGGACGGGAGAATTCTTTCTGCTAACGCCGCTCTGGTGCGCATGTTAGGGTACGAATCTGTTGAGGAATTCCGGAGCTTGGATATTGCCTCAACGTTTTACGCCGACCCGGAACAGCGGAAACAATTCTCGCGGCAACTCGAAGAACAGGGTGAGCTTCGCAACGCCGAGCTCCGCCTCCGACGAAAAGACGGTAGCATCATTACGGTATTGGAAAATGCGCGTGTCGTTCGCAACAACAGCGGAACGACCCTCTACTACGAAGGCACGCTCACCAACATTACCGAGCTCAAGAAAGCGCAGGAAGCCGTTGCCGAATCAGAGCAGAAATACCGCTCCTTGATCGAACAATCAAACGACGCCATTTATCTCCTCTTCGATGGGAAATTTGACGTCGTCAATAAGAAATTCTGCGAGCTGTTAGGCGTCACACAGGAAGAAGTCCGAAGCCCGAAGTTCAACTTTATGGAGCTCGTGGCGCCGGAGAGTGTTCCCATCATCGAGGAGCGGCAACGGAAGGTCGCACGCGGCGAAGAACCGCCGCACCGGTACGAGTTTACCGCACGAGCACGAGACGGGCGTCTGATTCCCCTCGAGGCCTCCGTGTCGTACATTTCCTATAAAGGGGGCACCGCCGTTCAGGGCATCTTACGCGATATCACGGAACGGAAAAGTGCCGAAGAAGGCCTCAAGCAGATGCTCTCCCTCTTACAAAGTACGCTCGAATCCACCGCAGACGGCATCCTCCTGGTCGACCATGATGGAAAGATTGTCAGCTTCAACAATCGATTTGCCCAGATGTGGAGAATTCCGCAAGAAATCCTCGACACAGGGGATGATGATCAAGCCCTCGCGTTTGTGCTCGACCAGCTCAAAGACCCGGAGGGATTCCTGTCGAAGGTGCGCGAGCTCTACGCGCAACCGCTCGCCGAGAGTTTTGACGTGTTAGAGTTTAAAGACGGCCGGGTCTTCGAACGCTATTCCATCCCCCAACTGGTCGAAGGAAAACCGATGGGGCGCGTCTGGAGCTTCCGCGACGTTACCACGCGCAAACAGGCAGAGGAAGCGCTTCGACAATCGGAAGAGAAATACCGAACGCTCTTTGAAGAATCAAAAGACGTCATCTACATCAGCAGTGCCGACGGCCACTTTATCGACGTCAACCAGGCGGGCGTCGAACTGTTCGGCTATTCCACGAAAGAGGAGCTATTGAAAGCAGACATCGCACGGGACCTCTACATCAACCCGGATGACCGGCGGGTCTTCCGTCGTCTGATCGAGCAGAATGGTTATGTACGCGATTTGGAGCTCACCTTACAACGGAAGAACGGCGAACGGATTGTGGCGCTGGAAACATCGACGGCTGTACGCGATGAGAAGAACAATATTGTAGCCTACCGCGGGATCATCCGAGATATGACGGAACGAAAGAAGCTGGAAGAACAACTGCGGCAAGCGCAAAAGCTCCAGAGCATCGGTACACTGGCAGGCGGAATCGCGCACGACTTCAACAATATCTTGGGCATCATTATCGGCTATGTTTCCCGCCTCTCGCGTGACAAGTTGAGCCCCGAACGTGTCAACCAGTCGATCGATGCCATCTCGAAAGCGGCAGAGCGCGGTGCGGGTCTCGTCCGCCAGCTCCTGACGTTTGCACGACAAACCGATGTGCAGCTCGAATCAGTTCACCTCAACAGCATTGTTGAGGAAGTCGCTCGGATGATTCGCGAAACATTCCCGAAATCGATCACCCTTTCCCTCGACCTCGTTCACCATCTCCCATCCATTGTTGCCGACAGTACACAACTTCACCAGGCCCTTCTGAACCTCTGTCTCAATGCGAAGGACGCGATGCCGACCGGCGGACAACTCACCATCGCCACAGAGGTTGTTGATGGAAAGAAACTCCGGACGAGAACGGCAAAAGCTGTAGAAGACAGCTACGTTTGTCTTCGAGTCTCCGATACCGGCACGGGGATGGATTCCGCCACGCAGAGCAGGATTTTTGAGCCGTTCTTCACCACGAAGCGCCGCGGGGGCGGCACAGGTCTCGGCCTTGCCGTCGTCTACGGTATTGTCGATAGCCATCGAGGTTTTATCGACGTCGCCAGCGAGGTAGGGCAAGGAACGACATTCCGGCTCTACTTCCCCAATCCTCAGGTTGACGTGAAACAACTAGAGAAAACTTCACAAACCTATCACGACATTCCCGGAGGCTCAGAGACGGTTCTCGTGGTGGAAGACGAAGAGATGCTACTGGAACTCCTCAGGTCAGTATTGGAAGGAAAAGGATACCGCGTGCTTGCAGCCCGCGACGGCGTCGAAGCCATCGACCGGTACCGGCAGCACGAACGAGAAATCGCTGCGGTGATAAGCGATGTCGGATTGCCCAAGATGAGCGGCGTCGAATCATGTGTTGAATTGAAGAAAATCAATCCCGCGGTAAAGATCATCCTGGCCAGCGGTTATCTTGACCCCGCTGTGAAGCACGAGCTGGCGAAAGTAGAGGCAAAAGAGTTCATTCAAAAGCCGTACAATCCCGACGAAGTGCTACGCCGTCTTCGCGCCATTATCGATAGTTAACCGAGCCGGAAGTTTAGAAGTCTTGGAGCAATCATGGAACAGAGATCGGATGAAACGGTCGCAAAACGGACGATCCTCGTTGTTGAGGACGATGAGATGCTCCTGGATCTGCTGGCTTCCGTACTGGAAGAGCACGGCTATACGGTTCTGCTGGCGCGTGATGGACTGGAATCAGTGGAACTGTTCAAACAGCATCATGGAGAGATTGCACTTGTTCTCACCGACATGGGTCTCCCCCATCTCGGTGGATGGGAAGCCTTCCTCGAGATGAAAAAAATCGACCCGAACGTAAAAACCATGATGGCCAGCGGCTACTTCAACCCCAGCCTGAAAGCCGAGATGTTGCGCGCCGGTGCACAGGATTTCGTCCAGAAGCCCTATGTGATGGAGGATGTGCTACGAAAGATCAACGAACTGATCGGCCCAGCTCGTGGAAAAAGCTAATCCCCTTTACCTTTCGACTTCTTTCTGACCAGCGCAAATCCGCCGAACCCACCGATAATTGCGACATAGAACCCCAAATCGTACCACCAACCAACGTTCTGCTGTTCGTAGATGCGGACATTCTTGTTGAAGAATCCATAAACCAGCGAGATTGGAGCAATCCATCCGTGCCAGATACCGGAAAAAAATCCCGCGCGCTGGTCTTCATCGAAATGGCCGTCGCCGGGAAAGCATCCTGCAACTAAGAAGGAAAGCACGAGCAACATGAGGATGAGTCTCAGCCGGGCATTTCTCTCCCTTCCACGACTCATCTGATCCTTCTCTTGATTCGTTCCCACCGATATAGGATTCGCGGTAATCTGTTTCATCCTGTTTCTCCTTCAAAAGTGATTGTCTGAAGGTAAGTCGCGAAGGAGAAAATATCAATCTCCCTTTTCGACGAGTCTCCCGAGCACCTGGTTGTATCTCTCTCAATTTTTCAGCATTTTGGTGTGTCGAGATACGTATGCTGCTTATTTTTCCAACAATCGAAATCAGCCAGGAATCGTGCGTTCTGCTCGTGCGCGGCGAACCGGGCTCGGAGCGTCTCTATTCGGTCGACCCCGTGAAGATGGCCATTCTCTGGCGCGGCGAGAATGCCAAAACGCTTCACATTGTCGACCTGGACGCTGTAGCAACCGGTGAGTTCCGAAATCTTGGCATGATGAAGCGGATGGCCGAAGCGGTCGATATCCCCCTTCAGGTAGGCGGCGGATTGCGAACGTATGACGATGTGCGCAGTCTGTTCGAAAACGGCGTGTACCGCGCCGTGCTCGGGACTGTTGCCGTGGAAAACCCGGCTCTTGTGGGGCGCCTCATCAAAGAATTTGGAGCATCAAGAATTGCTGTCAGTATTGAATCACGAAAACGAGATGTTCTTATTCACGGAAAAAAGACTCCAACCGGCATGACGCCGCTGGAGCTTACCCGCCAGATGCAATCACTCGGAGTTAACCGCGTGGTGTACACCGAGCTTACCGATGGTGATAGCCTGACGGACGAGTTCTACGAGGCCCTGAAAGAGTTGGCTCAGGAAAGCAAGATTCGGATTACTGCGCGGGGCAGTGTTTCCAGCTATCGGGACCTGATTCGCCTGCAAGAGCTTGAGCAGTACGGCGTGGATTCCGTTATTCTCGGCCAGCCGCTCTACGAGAACATCTTCCCCTGCCAACGGCTCTGGCGCATCAACGAAAAGGAGCTGACGGACTTAGGGCCAACGAGGAGAATGTGAGATTCATTGATTCATTTTCTCACTGGTTCATTGGGTCATTTTCAATGAAACCATGGATCAATGACCAAATGGTTCAATCGTCATTATGACCATCACCGTTATCGGACATCTGTGCATCGACCAGTATCACCGGTCGGGTGAACTCCAAGAACAATGGGGCGGCATTATCTACTCTCTCCTTACGCTCGCTTCTTTGGTGAACGAGGGCGATACGATTCATCCCGTCTTTTCTGTTGGGAAAGAGGATCATGACAAGTTGATGGATCTACTGAAAAAATATCCCTCAATCGATACAAGCAGGATTTACACCACCGACGAGCCGACAAATCGGGTCATGCTCTTCTACCATGAAAATGGTGAAAGTCGAACAGAATGCTCCAAACAGATTGCCCCGCCGATACCTTGGACTCGGATCAAACCGGCTCTCGATGCCGATGGAATTCTCATCAACATGGTGTCGGGGTTTGACATCACGCTTGAGACGTTAGACCGCATTCGTATGGAAACGCGGGAGCGGGAAATTCCGATTCATCTCGACATGCATTCGCTCACGCTGGGAGTCGACCAGCAGGCGAAGCGTTTCCGACGGCCAATCCCCGAGTGGCGCCGATGGTGCTTCGGCATCAACTCGATCCAGATGAGTGAAGACGAAGCGGCCGGATTAACAACCGAGCGGTATGATGAACCTGCCCTCCTGAACCAGTTGATGTCGCTAATGGTCAACAACCTCACGATCACGCGCGGCAGTAAAGGAGTCACGCTCGTTACGCACACCAACAAGAAGCTGACAAGACACGAGATTGCCGGAGAAAACGTCGGTGCCGTCGTCGACCCAACCGGCTGCGGTGATGTCTTTGGCGCCGCGTGGTTGTACTCGTTTCTCGAAACACACGACCCGCTTCTGGCCACGAAGAATGCGAACCATGCAGCCGCTCTGAAAACCACAGTGCGGGGTCCTGAAGCACTGGACATCCTGCGTCAACACCGATCGGCGGAACTACCACAATGATCGTGATGAAATTTGGCGGCACATCGGTCGAAGATGCGCGCGCCATGACAACCGTGATCGAGCTTGTGCAACGCGAGCAACAGCGTACGCCGCTCGTTGTCGTATCCGCCATTGCGGGGGCGACCAACGCACTTCTGAACGCTGCCGACCTTGCCGTCCAGGGAAAATTAGATGAGGCAACCGCCACCTTAAACCAGTTGTTGGAGCGGCACGTATTGATTCTAGAGAATCTCATCGAGACACGCTCCACTGTCCAACAACTCATTCTCGAGATCCGCCGTCGGTTCGATGAGTTGAAAAACCTCTGCCAGGGTATTGCCATCCTCGGCGAGCTCACCGATCGTTCGCTGGATGCCATTGCATCGGTGGGCGAGCGACTTTCATCGCTCATTCTCGCCGAAGGGATGAGAGAACGTGGCCTGCCCGTCTCTCTCATCGATGCCCGCACGGTGATGATCACCGATGACCGCTTCACAAACGCTACACCTCTCTTCAATCATATTGAGGAGAAAGCGAAGGCCATCCTGGTTCCGTTGATCGAGAAAAACTCAGTCGTGGTCACACAGGGCTACATCGGGTCAACAGCGAAGGGTACCACCACCACACTGGGTCGGGGCGGGTCGGATTACTCGGCGGCGATTTTCGGTTCGGTCCTGAATGCAGAAGAGATTCAAATCTGGACGGATGTCGACGGTGTGCTGACGGCAGACCCGCGCATCGTTCCGTCAGCGAAGAAACTCCGAGTGCTGTCGTTCCGTGAGGCGTCTGAGCTTGCTTATTTCGGCGCGAAGGTTCTTCATCCCAGCACAATTTTGCCAGCGGTGAAGAAGAACATTCCGGTGGTCGTGCTGAACTCGAAACGTCCCGGGGCGCGGGGAACGCAGATCGTCGCCAATCCGCCCAAGTCTAACGTCGCCGTCAAAGCAATTGCCTCCAAACGCGGCATCACCGTCATCAACATTCAGTCCACGAGGATGTTGATGGCCTACGGTTATCTGGAATCCATTTTCTCTGTCTTCAGTCGCCATAAGACTGCCGTCGACCTCGTCAGCACATCAGAGGTTGCCGTTTCGCTCACCATCGACAATACATCACGGTTAGAACAGATTGTGGCTGACTTAGAAGAATTTGCCGAAGTGGCCGTCTACGACCACAAAGCGATCATCTGCATCGTGGGCGAGCAGATGCACTCGACCGCCGGCGTGGCAGACCGCATCTTCCGCGCACTGGGCGACATCAACGCGATGATGATCTCTCAAGGCGCATCAGAGATTAACATGAGCCTCGTCATCAATGAATCGGATGTGAACGAAGCCGTGAAGCGCCTGCACCACGAATTCTTTGAGCCGGTGCCTGAGCAAGAACTGTTCGAGCCTGTCGGAGCTCTTGCATCATGAACATTGCACTTGTTGGTTACGGCAAAATGGGAAAAGAGGTCGAGCGCCTCGCGGTGGAGAAAAGCCACACCATCGCTGCGCGCCTGAACTCTCAATCTCCCCGTGTGTCCGACGAAGCGAGCAGGAGCATTGACGTCGTCATCCATTTTGCTACGCCGCATTCTGTTGTTCCCCACGTCGAAGAGTGGGCACGGAGAAAAAAGAACCTCGTCATCGGCACAACCGGCTGGCAGGATGAACTGCCGAGAGTACGAACGCTTGTCGAGCAGTACCGCATTGGTCTCATCTACGCATCGAATTTTTCGATTGGCGTGAATCTCTTCAGCTCGATTATCCGGCACGCCGGCGTTGCCTTCAATAAATTTCCGGACTACGATCTCTTTATCCACGAAGAGCATCATAAGGACAAGGTCGATAGTCCAAGCGGTACCGCACTTTCGCTCGCCAAGGTACTCTTGCAAGTCGTTGAGCGGAAGAAGGAAATCTTAAGCAGCCCGCCCGACGGAAAGATCAAACCGCAGCAGCTTCACGTCTCGTCAACACGAGCGGGAGCGATTGTCGGCACCCACAGAGTCGTGTTCGATTCTGCCGCCGACCAGATCGAGCTGGTGCATCGGGCAAAAAATCGGTCTGGATTTGCACTTGGGGCACTGCTGGCGGCTGAATGGATTCGCGGCAAGCAAGGAATGTTTACGATGGATGATCTCGTTGCTGATCTGTTTCAATCATGACGCAAGGGAAGACGCGATGATACAGCGATTTCAAGGCACTGGAACAGCCCTCGTCACACCGTTTACAAAGGATGGTGCGTTAGACGAGAAGGCTCTTCGAACGCTCGTCGATTTTCAGATCACGAACGGCGTGGAGGCACTCGTCCCTGTGGGCACGACGGGCGAAGGCCCGACGCTTTCGGATGCAGAGCGGCGACGTGTGTTTGAGATTGTTCGCGACCAAGCGGGGGGCCGAGTGAAAATCTTCGGCGGCACGGGTAGCAACAGCACGGCAAAGACCATCGAGCAGACGAAGATGGCGAAGGATGTCGGGCTGGATGCAGCGCTGGTCGTCGGACCGTATTACAATAAGCCAACACAGGAGGGCTACTACAGGCATTTCCGCACAGTGGCTGAGGCAGTCGACATCCCCATCATCGTCTACAATGTTCCCGGAAGAACCGGGGGCAACATTGAGGCGGCGACGGTTATTCGCATGGCAGAAGAGATTCCGAATATCATCGCCATCAAAGAAGCATCCGGCAACATCGGCCAAATCATGGAAATCGCCCGCAACCGTCCGCCGCGTCTCTCGCTCCTGTCCGGCGACGATGCCATCACTTTACCAGTCATGTCGGTAGGAGGAGATGGATGCATCTCCGTCGTTGCCAATGAAACTCCAAAAGAATTCTCGGACATGGTCCGAGCTTGCCTTAAGAACGATTGGCAGACGGCGCGCACACTGCACGAGAGGCTCTTGCCGTTGATGCATGGCAACTTCATTGAGTCCAATCCCATCCCGGTCAAGGCAGCCCTCGCCATGATGGGGATGATTGAAGAAGTCTATCGTTTGCCGCTCGTGCCCATCAGCGAGAAGAATCGAGAGAAGCTGAAAGCTATTTTGCGGGAACAGAAACTCATCGCATGACGGCCCTCAAAGACCAAATCGAAGCATTTTTCGCTCAGGATGCAAAGTCGCTCGACCGCGCCGCTGCGTTGCGGGCATTCAACGAGTTGAAGTTCTTCCTCAACGGTGGCGAGATCCGCGCGGCACAACGAACAACCAATCCTGCCATTCCCGGTGGATGGGTCGTGAACGATTGGGTCAAGAAAGGAATCCTGCTTGGCTTTCGTTTAGGCGAGTTACAGGACGTTTCGATTAACGACCAGTTCCGGTACTTCGACAAGTCAACCTACCCGCTCAAAAAGCTCTCGCTCGAACATCAAGTTCGTGTTGTTCCTGGCGGTACCACGATACGCGATGGAGCATTCGTTGCCAAGAATGTGGTCATCATGCCGCCGGCATACATCAACGTAGGCGCCTTTGTCGATGAAGGAACGCTGGTGGACTCGCATGCCCTGGTTGGCTCGTGTGCACAAATCGGGAAGCGCGTGCATCTGAGCGCGGGTGCTCAAATTGGCGGCGTGCTGGAGCCGATCGGCGCCATGCCGGTCATTGTGGAGGATGATGTGCTGGTGGGGGGAAACTGCGGCATTTATGAGGGCACCATCGTCAAGCGACGCGCGGTCATAGGGGCGGGTGTGGTGTTGACCGGCTCAACGCCAGTTTACGATCTCGTAAACGAAACAATCTACCGTCGCACGGCTGAAAGCCCGCTCATCATCCCCGAAGGAGCGGTCGTGGTACAAGGCAGCCGGCATATCGATGCACCGTTTGCCAAACTCCACCAGATTGCGCTTTATACTCCGGTCATCATCAAATACCGCGATGAGAAGACGGACGCGGCGACGGCGCTCGAAGAGAGTCTGCGATGAGTCCGACACGTACGTTTGGGCCGAAACGGATTCTTATTTGCGGTAGCAACGGCCTCCTCGGCCAGCGACTTTCCCT
>DATLYT010000133.1:0-6499 GCA_035574455.1 Bacteroidota bacterium | reverse complement strand
CGGCGTAATCAATACCTACGCGATTCAAGCGGGGCGCGAGGTGCGTGTCATTGTCAATTACGAAAAATTGGATGACGCTGCCGCCGACCAGCTCTCGCACGACATCGCCAATAAGATTCAACAGGAGATGGAATACCCCGGTCAGATTAAAGTGACGGTTATTCGGGAATTCCGGTCCGTTTCGTACGCGAAATAGTTGCAGGGTTGTCAATCAAAACACGGCTACCGTTGACATCATCTCATCAGACCATCGCACGGATTGGAGTCACGGGAGGTATCGGGAGCGGCAAGTCCACCGTCTGTGCCTTGTTTGCTCGATTAGGGGTGACAGTCTATTATGCCGATGAGATTGCGCGAGAGCTGGCGGATTCCCGTCCAACAATCCGGCAAGCTATCATCAACCTTTTAGGGCCTGAGTCGTATCGTTCGGACGGGACGCTCAACCGATCCTACGTCGCGTCGCTTGTGTTCTCGAAGTGGGAACTCCAGCGGAAGCTGAACGCTATTGTGCATCCGGAGGTTCGGCGAGAGTTGGAGCGGCGTCTTGCCCAATACGGAAGTCACCTCCCCTTTGTTCTCATCGAAGCGGCACTGATTTATGAAGCGGGATTAGACAAGATGCTCGATGCGGTCATCGTTGTCGATGCGAGACAGGATGTGCGGGTACGGCGCGTAGTTGAACGGGACCGGGTAAAGCCGGAAGATGTCCGCAAACGCATGAAGGCGCAATGGAGTCAGCAAGAAAAGCTCCAGCGTGCTGATTACGTCATTACCAATAATGGCTCGTTAAAAGAGTTGGAGTCTGCTGTACAATTCCTTTACAACCTGTTTCTTCAACGCTACCGATAGGACTAGACCGTGGCTGATTCTCTATTCGACAAAGAACATCAATTGTTTTTCCAAACTTACAAACGTCTTCCGCTCGACATCGAACGAGGCGACGGTTGTTACCTCTATGACAGGAGCGGCAAGCGCTATCTCGATTTCTTTGGCGGACTTGCGGTAAACTCTTTGGGCTATAATCATCCACGCGTCAAAGAAGCTATCGTACAACAAATCAACAAGTATATTCATCTCTCGAACTACTATGTTCAAGAACCGCAGGTTCGTCTTGCAGAAAAACTGATCGCCGCATCTGGCTATCGCCGATTGTTTTTTACCAACAGCGGAACAGAAGCCATTGAGGGAGCAATCAAGCTCGCAAGGAAGTGGGGGAAGAACAACGGCAAGATCGACCTCTTCGGGCTTTCCAATTCCTTCCACGGCCGCACCATGGGCGCGCTGTCGTTGACGGAGCGTCAGAAGTACCGAGAAGGGTATGAACCATTCCTCCCCAATACCGACCATATTGTGTTCAACGATGTTGATGAGCTGCGACGAAAAGTCAATGAACGGACGTTGGGTATTGTGCTTGAGGTCATTCAGGGCGAAGGGGGGATTCATGTTGTAAGTTCAGAGTTTGTGAAGGAGCTCAAGGCACTGCGCGAAAAGTTTGGATTCCTGATTATTGCCGATGAGATTCAATCGGGACTTGGAAGAACCGGGAAGTTTTTTGGCTTTGAGCACTTTGACTTACGGCCGGACATCGTCGCTATCGCTAAGCCGTTGGGAGGGGGGCTCCCTCTCGGAGCGTTTCTTGGAAATGAACGAGTAGAAGACACATTTTCCTACGGAATGCATGGTACGACGTTTGGTGGGAATCCTGTGGCTTGTGCGGCGGGCATCGTGGTGTTAGAAGAGATTGTGGACAATGGTCTGATGAAGAACGCCGCTGAAATGGGGAGCTATTTGAAATCCGCTTTTCAAGCCATGAAACAAGAATTGCCCACGATTATCACGGATGTGCGCGGTTTCGGCTGTATGCTGGGAATTGAGCTTTCACACGAAGGCCAGCCCGTTGTCGATGAACTCCAGCGGAGGGGGATATTGGTGAACTGTACAAACACCAATGTCATTCGTTTGCTTCCCCCACTGCTTATTACACGCCAGCACTGTGATCAGCTCCTGTCCGAGTTTCGCACAGTCGTCGGTACCCTCTTCCGTCAACCGTCCCAGGCAGAGGCTTTATCGTGAGCCAGAAAAATCTTTGCATCTTGAATGTTTCATACGTATACTTGCGAAAGACGTGGGAAAATGGGGTAGCTATAATTCACATTCTTTAAACATTCACCATAAGGGAGGTACTACGATGAACAGAGCAATCTACATCCTCGTGATGCTCGTTCTGCTTGTTTCGATTGGTTTTGGGCAGATGGCATACAAGCAGGGGGATCGGGTACTTAGTGCAGGGTTGGGATTGGGCACTTTTGCGGGCGTGTATGGAGAGGCCAGCATGCCGCCGATCAGTGTAGGGTATGAGGTCGGTTATAACGAGAATATTTCGTTCGGTGGGCTTGCCGGTATTGCCGGGTCGAAACAGGAATACGCATGGTTCGGCGGTAGCTGGGGCTGGGAGTACACCTACATCATTCTTGGTGGTCGCGCTGCATATCATTTCGATGTGTTTAAGGACCCCAAGATTGACTCGTATGCAGGCTTGACTCTTGGCTACAACATTGTTTCATCGAAAGAGATTGGTACTGTCCAATCAGGGTATTCTTCGTCCGGCAGTTACTTCCTGTACGGTGGCCACCTCGGATTGCGATATTATTTTTCCCAACAGTTAGGCGCCCAGGTTGAACTCGGGTACGGACTTGGCGTCATCAACGTGGGTATCTCGTACAAAATGTAGCGATTGGATTCTCAAAGTTCCCGGTGGGCATCATCAAACGATGCCCACATTGTCTTTACCTGCGCCGTGCATCTTGTAACGGCGCTTTTTTTTTCGTACCTTAAGCCGTGCAATCACTCGCCCAACGTGAAGGAAAGCCCCGATGTCATTGCGGGATCTTCGGTATTTTCAACCATCCCGCTGCTGCCGTGATGACGTACTACGGGTTGCACGCCCTCCAGCATCGAGGCCAAGAAGCTACTGGCATCGTCACCAGTGAATATCTGCCCGACAAGAGGCGCTATCGCTTCAACATCCACAAAGGTGTTGGCCTCGTGGCGGATGTTTTTCGGGATGAAAAGATTCTGAAAAACGTACTCAAAGGCACAGCGGCAATCGGGCATAATCGCTACTCGACCACCGGCTCATCTCAAAACGAGGCGAACATCCAGCCCTTCACGGTCAACTACAAAGCAGGCAACCTCGCCCTGGGCCATAACGGCAACCTGACCAATTTTCAGACGCTGCGTACTCGACTTCAAAACGAAGGAACAATATTCCAGTCGACATCCGACAGCGAGATTATTCTCCATCTGGCCGCGCGAAGTAAGCAGACCGATCAGGTTATGCAGATCAAGGAGGCACTGGAGCAGGTCCGCGGTGCCTATTCGTTAGTCATCCTCACTGATGAAAATCTCATCGCTGCGCGCGATCCGCACGGTTTTCGGCCGTTGGCTCTGGGGAAGCTTCCGCCGAACGATGAGAGCCAAACCGGCGATGCGTACGTCGTTGCTTCTGAAACCTGTGCGTTTGATATTATCGGCGCCGAGTATGTGCGGGATATCCAGCCGGGTGAGATGCTCGTCATCGACCAGCACGCTGTGATCTCAGGAGAGTTGAAATCGTATTGGCTTCAGTCAGGAACCGCTCAACCCCATCCCTGCATTTTTGAATATATCTACTTCTCTCGGCCTGATAGTAAGATTTTCGGCGAGAATGTCGATAAGGTAAGACGGAAACTCGGTAAGGCACTGGCACAAGAGTCGCCCGTGAAACCCAAGAGCGATGAGGATAAGGTGGTTGTGATCAGTGTGCCCGACTCGAGTAACACCGCGACGTTGGGATTTGTTACCGAAAGTAATAAAAATGGGCAAGACGTCAGGTTGGAGATCGGGTTAATCCGAAGCCACTATGTTGGGAGGACATTTATTCAGCCCGACCAAAACAGCCGCGAGCTGAAAGTTAAAACGAAATTCAACACGGTGAAAGGTGCCTTGAAAGGCAAGACGGTGGTCGTCGTTGATGACTCCATAGTGCGTGGGACAACGTCTAAGCAATTGGTGAAGTTGATTCGAGAGGCAGAGCCAAAAGAAATCCATTTTCGCGTCACCTCGCCACCTATTAAGTATCCGTGTTACTACGGCATGGATTTTCCCAGTCGTCATGAATTGATTGCGAACCGGTGCGACAGCGATGTTGAGAAGATTGCTCAAGAGCTGAATGTCGATAGTTTGGAATATTTATCGATGGAGAAACTGCTCGAATCTGCTCCTGGCAATGGCGTTATGAGCTACTGCACGGCCTGCTTTAGCGGCAACTATCCGGTGCCGATCGACGACAAAGAGACCGCCAAAGATATACACGATGTCTGATGCAAGGACGGATCTGGACCGTTTCGAATCTGCTTAGCGTTTCCCGTGTGCTGCTCGTTGTGGTGGCGGTGTATTACTTAACGACGGACGGTCCCAACCATCGCATCGGGGCTCTGGTGATCCTTAGCGTCGCCATCCTTACCGATTTTCTGGACGGATACTTCGCCCGTCGATTGCACCAGGTCTCCGAGTTGGGGAAAATTCTTGACCCGCTGGCGGATAAGATTGCCGTTGCCGCCGTCGCGCTCGTTCTCATATTGACGGACGTCATCCCGTTCTGGTATTTTCTTGCCGTCGTAGTGCGTGATGTGCTGATTGTCGCTGGCGGTCTGGTGATTCAAAAGAAAAAACAGATTGTCCTTCAATCCAATTGGATGGGAAAGATTGCTGTTTCCGTGATTGCTCTCTATCTCTGGCTTTCTATTCTCCGTATGGAGTACCTTGAGTCGTTTCGCACATTTACCCTCTGGGCGAGTGTGGTACTGATGGCACTGTCACTTGTCGTGTATTCGCGTCGTCTGTTCATCGGTCGGGTGGTACCATCGCAGGAAGAACATGGGACTGTTTGAGAAACTCAAAATCGGTTTAACGAAAACACGAGAAGCGATTTTCGGTAAGGTCGCTCAGCTGGTGAGCGGGAAAACCAAGATCGACGAGGCGATGCTTGACCATCTGGAGGAGATTCTCATTTCCAGCGATGTGGGGGTAGAAACAACACTCCGGATGCTCTCGAACATCAAAAGCCGTGTCAAAGAAGAGCATTACGAGTCACCCGACCAACTTCTGATCATGCTCAAGGAAGAAATCACCAGAGCTCTTCACATTAACGGTCATGAGGCGCAGGCAGAGCGAGATGCCAACATTCTCGCCAAGCCGCACGTCATCATGGTCGTAGGAGTCAATGGAGTCGGTAAAACGACAACGATCGGAAAGTTGGCACATAACTTTAAACAGGCAGGGAAGACCGTCATTATTGGAGCGGCGGACACCTTTCGGGCAGCGGCCAATGAGCAACTGGAGGTCTGGGCACAGCGGGCGGGAGTAGAGATCGTCAGGCAACAACAGGGTGCTGATCCTGCTTCTGTTGCCTTCGATACGCTCAGTTCTGCACTCGCCCAGAACGCCGATGTCGTCATTATCGATACGGCCGGTCGGCTGCATACGAAGACAAACTTGATGGAGGAGCTCAAGAAGATCAGGCGGGTTCTTGAGAAACGACTTCCCGGCGCTCCACATGAAGTTCTGCTGGTGCTCGACGCTTCAACAGGGCAAAACGCGTTGCAACAGGCCCGGCTTTTTCATCAGGCAGTGGGCGTGACGGGTCTTGTCCTCACGAAGCTCGACGGCACCGCCAAGGGCGGCATCGTCCTCGCCATAAGCTCGGAGCTGAATATACCGGTGAAATTTATCGGCGTCGGTGAGCAGATTGATGACCTGCAACCGTTTGACCGGCAGGTTTTTGTCGATGCGCTGTTTGAGGGTGTCTCAGTGAAGTCGTGAAACTCTCGTTTTCACAATACGACCTTCAGCTCAAGCACGCGTTTACGATTTCCCGAAGTTCGGACGCCGTGAGATCGGTCATTATCGCTCGCGTGGAGCATGAGGGCATTATCGGATTTGGCGAAGCGGCACCAATCCGCAGGTATGGCGAATCGATCGAGTCAGTCGTTGCGTTGCTGAAGGCTGTTCAAGCAGTAACGTTTGACGATCCATTTCAACTGGAGTCGATACTTTCGC
This sequence comes from Bacteroidota bacterium, assembly GCA_035574455.1. Classification (GTDB taxonomy): domain Bacteria; phylum Bacteroidota; class Ignavibacteria; order UBA10030; family UBA10030; genus DATLYT01. Next base: position 400 of record DATLYT010000133.1, on the reverse strand, counting down.
ATGTCGAGAGTCTTGCCGAAGGGAACCACGCGGCGAAGGCGGCCATCGACATCGCCCTACACGATTGGATTGGGAAGAAACTCCAGATGCCGCTCCATCGTCTCTGGGGACTTGCCGATAAGACGGTAACGACGTCGTTTACGATTGGTCTTGATCGGCCGGAGATTGTTGCGCAAAAGGTTCGAGAGGCAGAAGAATTTCCCATCCTCAAGATTAAATTGGGCAGAGAAGACGATGAGGCGATCATTCGGACCATTCGCGCGATCACAAAGAAGCCGTTGCGAGTGGATGCCAACGAAGGGTGGACGAAGAAAGAAGAGGCCCTCGACAAAATCAAATGGTTGGAGCAGGAGGGAGTCGAATTTGTCGAACAGCCAATGCCGGCGCATCAGTTGGCGGA
>DATLYT010000132.1:0-6531 GCA_035574455.1 Bacteroidota bacterium | reverse complement strand
GTCAACGATATCATCATTCACCGCAACACCATCTGGGTGGCAACCGAATCCGGTGTGGCTTCTGCCTCGTTGGCATCTCCCAATCTTTCTGCCCCCTCGGCGTGGACTCGCTATCCGGCTGGTACAAGCGCTTCGTCAAATAATGTCACCTCGCTTGCTGTCTTTCGCGATACCGTGTACGCCGGAAGCGGAGGCGGCGTCTCCTACTTCGTGAACGGATTTTTCCTCGTCCAGCAGCAGTTCGAGAATAAACCGGTTGTGTCGCTGGAACCATCCGGTCAGGCGCCTGCCGATCGTCTCTACATTCTCTGGAGTGGGCCGACCCATTCGACTGTAGAAGCGATCACATCGACTTCATCCTCTGCCCAGCTCGTCGCGTCGATTTCTTCCGTACAGGGAACAGCGTTGTCTTCTCAGCCGAGAAGTACAGACATTTGGATCGGCACAAGCAGTCAGGGCATTGCCAACTGGAACGGCACGCAATGGCGGAGCTACGTCCCGAACGGCCCGCGCTCCAATTTGTTCGTCAGTCTTGCCGTCGATGAGAATGGCGTCCTCTGGGCGGGTTCGGGGATCAGTGGAAGGGGGGCCGGGTTTTATCGCTATGACCCGTCGCGCCCAGAAAACGAGCGATGGAAAAATTTTCATTCCCAAGATTACCCCGTCATGGCTTTTGATGATTACTACAAGGTGTCGGTGGGCGTCGGCGGCTCCGTGTGGGTCAGTTCGTGGGGGCGTGGTGTGGTTGAGGTGGTGGGAGATTCGATTCGTCGACGTATTGCATCGCCAATCTTGGCCGGTGCCGTGCCGCAGGATCCAAACTATGTTGTTGTGGGCGGCGTGGCTCCCGATGCGAGTGGGAGGACATGGTTTGTGAACCGAACGGCAATCACCGGATTTTACCTCGTCCGCTTGACGGGAGAGAACACCTTTGATTATTTTTCGAAGTCCGTCGTTCCGTCGGAGGGGCGTCTCACGTCGATGGTGATCGACCGGAACGGCACGAAATGGATTGCGAACTCCGAGCCGCAAGATAAGCCTGCCTCCGGGTTGGCGTACTTCAACGAGAACACCGGCATTGTTGCAGGCACTCAAGCGACGAATGGCTGGGGATTGATGACAACGCCGATCCTTCCAGACAACAATGTTCTTTCTCTCGCTGTCGACCTAGATGGGGATATCTGTGTAGGTACTGACGCTGGTTTGCTTATTATAACCGATCCCCGCAATCCGACACGCACGCAACCGCCTGCCTATTTCAAGCCTCTCGCCGTCGCGGGGCAGATCGTACAGGCTATTGCTATCGATGCCGTCAATAACAAGTGGGTAGGAACGCGTGAGGGGATTGCAGTACTGAGCCCCGATGGCGTGCAACTCCTGCAGTTTTACAATGTGGCATCGACGGGAGGCAAGTTACTCAGCAACGACATCCGGGCTCTGGCAATCGACCAAAAACGGGGGGTTCTCTATATTGGAACGGAGCGGGGTTTGACAAGCCTCGAAATTCCTCCCGTGCAGACGGCAAGGGCATATACGACTCTGGAGTTTGGACCGAACCCGTTTGTTGTTCCGGATAATGGGCAGGTGACTATCCAGAATCTTATGGCCAATAGCTCAATCCGCATTCTCACCGTTGCGGGGGCAGTGGTAGCAGAATTTCCGGCTCAGGGTGGTGGACGGGCATTCTGGGACGGTCGGAATTCTGCCGGCGAGTTTGTCCCTTCGGGCATCTATTTTGTTGTTGCATATACGGAAAATGGTAATCAACTTACGACCGGAAAAATTGCTGTTGTAAGGAGGTGATCACCGGAGCTACGACGAGTATGTTGGTTGAACCGATCCCTCATTGCGCTTTGCGTAGGGGTTGGCTTGTTGTACGAGAAGTTGTTTGTGTTCACACGAGGTTATCGTTCACTACATTTACTCATTGAGGATTATCAGGGAGGGTTTTTACCTTGGAGACTACGTACAAAGACGAGATTTTTACGAAACGCGTGCGGGCAGGAAAACGCACCTACTTTTTCGATGTGAAGTCCACAAAGTCCGAGAAGGACTTCTTTATCACGATCACCGAAAGCAAACGCGTCGGTGAACAGCAATACGAAAAGCACAAGATTTTTTTGTACAAGGAAGATTTCGAGAAGTTCCGCACCGCGTTGGAAGAGACGGTGGGATACATTGAGAATAATCTCCTCACGTCTGTTGCAGGCGAACAACCAGTCAGCGACGAGTCAGGAAAATCTGTCTTGAACGTCTAAGGGTCGCCAGCTCCACAACACAATGGTCATTGTTTCGCAGCCTCGGAATTCACTATTCCGAGGCTGTTTGTTTACTGAGGGTTTGTGCTCCAAGGCAACGTGGGTGAAGATTAATAGCGTGTACCCTCATTCAGGATTTTTTCTTGACTCTCTTGCTCCTTCTCCGTATATTTTGACAGCTTTTTCGGGCAAAATTGGCACATTTTTCGACCAATCTATTGCCCGTTTTCCGTTTTTAGTTGGAATAGCTTGACGTGAGGTTACTCCGACGGTGGCACAACCATGAGCGAATTGATCATCAATATCTCGAAACTCTCATTGGGCCACCACTACCGCTCGTTGGAAGCAGAGCCGGCCAACATCGGCCTCGATGCACGATTCAATCGTACCGTACGGGTAGACGCATCGTTAGAAAAGAGTAACCGCCAGCTCCTTCTTCGTGTCCGGTTTACCACCGGTGGACTCTTTACGTGCGACCGTTGCCTGGATGAGTTTCAACAGGAGATCTCCTCTGGTTATGCGATCATGTACGTGACGGAGAGCGAGCCAACTGAGAGAGAAGATGGAGAGGTGCAGGTGATTTCTCCCGACACGAACACCATCGATATCGGGGAGGATGTTCGCCAGTATGCTATTCTTGCGCTCCCGCTGAAGATGCTCTGCCGGGAAGATTGCGCAGGCTTATGTCCGGTCTGCGGCGTCAACATGAACAGAACGGTCTGTTCGGGTCATGAGGACGAGATAGATCCGCGTTGGGCGGTCCTGAAATACATTCAAAAGAATTGACCATTCATTCTTAAACGCTTTAGCGACTGAAGGAAGATTGCAATGCCAAATCCGAAACGACGCCACTCGAAATCGCGCAGCCGAAAACGCCGAACGCACTATAAAGCAACCGCGCCCTCTCTCGTCGAGTGCCCGCAGTGTCACGAGCAGAAATTGCCCCATCGTGCCTGTCCAAATTGTGGGTACTACAAAGGGCGGTCGATGTTTATCCCGAAAGAAGGGTAGCTCTCTCCAGAGGGTGGTCGGGAACGCACAACGTGAACCGCTGCGGTACATGAGTATACGCTAACGCCATGGTTTCTCAACCGAACGTACGGGTTGTTGTCGATGCTATGGGAGGGGATTTCGCCCCCGTCAACGAGGTCGCGGGTGCTGTCATGGCGCTTCGGGATACTCGTCTGCCTTTGGAGGTCATTCTCGTCGGTAGGGAGGAGAGCCTGCGTCGCGAGGTGCAAAAGCATCAAGTACGTGGGTTGGCTCTTTCGATTGTGCATGCGCCCGAGGTGATTACGATGGAGGATTCTCCCACGGCGGCGCTCAAGCAAAAGCGGGAATCGTCACTCGCTGTGGCGATGCGAATGCACCAGGAAGGGAAAGCTGATGCCTTCGTGAGCGCAGGAAACACGGGCGCTGTTTTGTCCGCTTCGACGCTCATCCTCGGTCGAGTCAAGGGCGTCAGCAGGCCGACTATAGGAACATTTATTCCCTCAGAGCGGGGTGTCTGCCTTTTACTCGATGCAGGAACGAATGTCGATTGTCGCCCGCAGCATCTGTACGAGTTTGGGGTCATGGGGAGCATCTATTTCAGTAAGATCTATCACAAAGACAATCCCACCGTTGCCCTCTTAAACGTGGGTGAAGAAGAGCTCAAGGGCAATGAGGTGGTACTCGAAGCACGAAAACTCCTCGCCGCCAGCAGGTTGAACTTTATCGGCAATGTCGAAGGGCGGGACATTCTGAAGTCGAAAGCCGACGTTGTCGTCTGTGACGGATTTGTGGGGAATATCGTCCTCAAGTTTGGTGAGAGTGTTCCGCACTTTTTGAAAAGTCGACTCATGAACGTTGCCAAGCAGAGCATCATCAAGAAAATTCTGGTGGGCTTAGCGAGACCGACGCTGAGGGCAGCCCTGCGCGACATGGACCCCAACGAACATGGCGGCGTGCCCGTGCTCGGGGTAAGTGGCGTATCCATTATTGGCCATGGCAGCTCCTCCGCTGTGGGGATCAAGAATATGATCCTCAGAGCGGTTGAGGTCTCTCGGATTCAGTTAAACAAATACATCGAAGATGCCCTCTCTGCCGTTCCCACGGCTACGACCACCCAACCCTCCGGGTCGGCGATGCCAAACCCAGCCTTCCAGCCTGCCCATTGAAGACCAACTCCCTATGACGAAGCGTAGAGCAACCATCACCGCAATAGGCCATTACGTTCCCGAGAAAGTTCTGACCAATGCGGACTTGGAGAAAATGGTCGATACAACGGATGAGTGGATCCGGACGCGGACAGGCATCCGTGAGCGGAGAATTCTGGAACAGGGGGCTACCTCCGACCTTGCGGTGAAGGCCATCGAAGCATGTCTCGCCGTTCGGAAGATCGACGCGACCGAGATCGAACTGATCATCGTTGCTACCGTCACACCCGATATGCTGTTTCCGGCAACGGCGTGCATCATACAGGACAAAATCGGCGCTCGCAATGCGTGGGGATTCGACCTCGAGGCGGCGTGCTCAGGATTTCTCTATGCTCTCACGGTCGGGGCACAGTTTATTGAGAGTGGTGCGTACTCAAAAGTTCTCGTGGTCGGCGCTGACAAGATGAGCAGTATCGTCGACTACACGGACCGAAATACCTGTATTCTGTTTGGCGACGCAGCGGGAGCGGTTCTCTTGGAACCGAGCGAAGACCCGTCGTACGGACTTCTCGACCACAAACTGTATTGCGACGGAAGCGGCGGCGCGTACCTCTATATGAAGGGGGGCGGCAGTTTACATCCTGCTTCGCATGAGACGGTCGACAAGCGTATGCACTACATTTATCAGGATGGCAAAGCAGTCTTCAAGGTAGCAGTCATCGGTATGGCAGAAGTGTCGGCGGAGATTATGCAGAGGAATAATCTTACGAGCGACGATGTTGCCTGGCTCGTGCCCCATCAAGCCAATCTTCGCATCATTGATGCAACAGCCGACCGGATGGGGCTGGATCGCTCGAAAGTGATGATCAACATCGACAAGTACGGCAACACGACGGCGGCAACGATTCCTCTCTGTCTTTCCGAGTGGTGGCAGTGCGGTAAGCTGAAGCGTGGGCAGAATATCGTGTTAGCCAGCTTCGGCGCGGGCTATACCTGGGGTGCAGCCTTGATGCGCTGGTCGTTGGAGAATCCGGCGAAATCCTGAGAGCGATGAGTACAATAGCCTTCGTCTTTCCCGGTCAAGGTTCCCAGTACGTCGGGATGGGAAAGGACCTCTATGAGCAGAGTGAAGAAGCACGACGGTTGTTCGATCAAGCAGATCGGATCGTTGGGGTTTCGCTGAGTAAAGTGTGTTTTGAGGGTCCGGAAGACGAGCTGAAACAGACAAAGAATACGCAGCCGGCAATTTTTCTTCACAGCGTTGTCCTAACTCGGCTCAACAAAGGGCCGCGGGCGGCAATGGCGGCCGGTCATTCGCTCGGTGAATACTCGGCGCTCGTCTACGCCGGGGCGCTGTCCTTCGAGGATGGTCTTCGCCTTGTGCGTCTGCGTGGCGAATTGATGCAGCAGGCTGGTATCGACCAGCCCGGAACGATGGCGGCGGTGATCGGCCTTGAGCCTGAAGTTGTGGGAGAAATCTGCTGCCAAGCGTGGAATGACGGCATCGTGCAGGCGGCGAATTACAATAGCCCCGGCCAGATTGTGATCTCCGGTTCAGTGAGTGGCGTCCGCAAGGCGATGGAACTCGCGAAGGAGCGCGGGGCAAAGATGGTTAAAGAATTGCCGGTGAGCGGTGCGTTTCACTCGCCGTTAATGGAATCGGCAAAGGAGGGTCTGAAAGCGGCGTTGGACACAACGGAAATTCGTGACGCGGAGATTCCTGTCTATGCCAACGTCACGGCCAAACCGGTGCAAAAAGCAGGCGAAATCCGCGAACTCCTTTATCAGCAATTAACGAGCGCCGTCCGATGGCATGAGACAGTTGTCAATATGATTGCCGCGGGTGCGCGGGAGTTCGTCGAAGTTGGACCTGGTAAGGTGTTACAGGGCCTCGTGAAACGGATTGATAGCACTGTCTCCGTTAGAGGAATCGATAAACTGGCAGACCTGGACCGCTGAGGAACGCTATGGCAGTACTTCACGACAAAGTTGCGTTGGTAACAGGCGGTTCACGCGGAATCGGCCGTGCCATTGTTCTCGCCTTGGCAGACGCCGGCTGTCACGTCGCCTTTACGTACAAGAGTGCAGGTTCCGCCGCAGAAGAGGTTGTGAACGAGGTACGGGCGAAAGGTCGC
>DATLYT010000131.1:0-5062 GCA_035574455.1 Bacteroidota bacterium | reverse complement strand
CATTTTGTCTTTGGCGGCGATGTCGACATCGACGGCGATTTTGGTGAAGTATGGCCGCACGGCTTCGAGCAAACTCACGAGAATGCTGAGCAGGATTCCGAGCGCCACATGCCAGCGATACGGCCGGAGGTACTTGAGCAGCCGCCTCATCAGGCGTGCATCGTACGCTTTACCGAGGACTTCTTCTTCGTGCATTGAGTAATAAAAAATTCAAAATGAACAATGAACAACGTGATGTCGTTTTTCTGGATCTGCCGACAATACTGTCTAACATTTTCTACAACCCTTTATTGACCTCACATCTCTTCAAGCTCTTGCTCCAACAGTTGTTTCTCGTAGAGCTGCGCGTAAATGCCGCCGCGTGCAACAAGCTCCTCGTGCGTTCCGCGCTCAACAATCTCACCCTTATCGAGCACGCAAATCAGGTCGGCGTTCTTGACCGTGGAGATGCGATGACTGATAATGATGCTCGTTCTGCCTTTCATGAAGTCGTGAAGTCGCTTGAGAATTTCCTCCTCCGTGTACGTGTCGACCGACGAGAGGGCATCGTCCAAAATCAGAATTTTCGGTTCACGGATGAGCGCGCGGGCAATGCTCGTGCGTTGCTTCTGTCCACCTGAGAGCGTGATACCCCGCTCGCCGATCATCGTCTCAAATCGCTTCGGAAACTCCGCAACATCCTTGGAAATTTGTGCAATCTCTGCAGCTCGGAGGAGGTGTTCTTCGTCGCGGCCGTTGTCCACACCGTACAGGATATTCTCTGCAATGGTCTCGGAGAAGAGAAAGGTCTCCTGGGGTACAAAACCAATCTGTGAACGCAGGACGTGAATCGGGATTTTTCGGATGTCGATTCCGTCGATCAACAGCTCGCCGGACGTAACATCGTAGAGTCTCGGGATGAGATTGACCAGAGTGGTTTTTCCCGACCCAGTGTAGCCGACGATAGCAACCGTCATTCCCTGTTCGATCTTGAGGTTGATGTTGCGTAGTGTTGGTGTTTCGGCGTTCTTATGGGTGAAGGAGACGTTGCGAAATTCGATCTCTCCACGGATCGTTGTGATCGAGTGGTCGGTGGCTTCGGTGTCCCTGATTTCAGGCTCTGTATCGAAAATCTTTACTAAGCGGGACATGGATGCCGCGCCCTGCTGCATAAGGTTTGCGACCCAGCCGAACGCGATCATCGGCCAGATGAGCATCACCAGGTAGCCGAAGAACGCCGTCAGCGTGCCGATGGTGATCTTTCCGTCGATGACTCGCAGACCGCCAAAATACATCACCATCAGAATCGAAAAGCCGACGAGCACAAACATCAGCGGCCACATGATCGATTGTACGCGGGCGAGGACAAGGTTTTTCTTGAGGTAGTCCCAGCTGATCTGGCGAAATCGTTCGATCTCGAACTTCTCGCGCACATAAGCTTTGATGACACGAATGCCCGAGAGATTCTCCTGTGCGCGCGTCGTCAGTTTAGAGAACTGTTCCTGCCGCTCAGTGAATTTCTGATTGACCGCCTTACTGAGGCGATACACGGCAATGGAAACAAGCGGAAGGGGAAGCAGAGCAAGAAGCGTCAGCTGCCAATCGGTAATCAGCATCATTGTCAGGACCATGGTGAAGGTCATGAGCGTGTCTGACGGATACATGATGCCGGGACCGAGGACGTTCCGGACGGCGGCGATGTCGTTTGTAGCGTGTGCCATCAAGTCGCCCGTCGGTGTGTTCTGGAAGTACGAATAGTGCAACGTTTGGAGATGCGCGAGGAAATCGTTCCGCAGGTCGTACTCGATGTGCCGCGAAACCACAATGATGGTTTGTCGCGTGAGAAAGGTGAAGAATCCCGCAATGAGGGAGAACCCAACGATGAAGAGTGCCCACATCATCAGGTCGGTCGTTACGTACACATTCATCTCGATGCCGCGTTTTAGCTCGTCGACGGCATAGCCGAGAAACAGCGGCTGGAAAACCGAGAACAGATTGCTGCCGACGACGGTCAAGAGACCGAGGATGAGGGTCCTCTTGTAGCGAAGCAAGTACGGTTTAAGACGAAGAAGAGACTTCACGATGGTTTAATAAAATGAAAAGCGAAGACTAATACAGAACAGCGAAAGATTAGCCGATAGTTTCAAACTTCGTGTAGGGATGTAAAACCTTCGGGATAATGACCTTGCCTTCGGGTGTTTGATAATGTTCTAACAATGCGGCAACCACGCGGGGAAGTGCCAGTCCGGAGCCGTTCAGCGTATGGACGAACTCCGGTTTTCCGCCGGCCGGTTTAAAGCGGACGTTCATTCTCCTCGCTTGAAATGCTTCAAAGTTACTACAGGAAGAAACCTCCAGCCATTTTTGCTGACCCGGTGCCCAGACTTCGAGGTCATACTTCTTCGACTGTGTGAAGCCCATGTCGCCTGTGCACATCAAGAGGACGCGATAGCGGAGTCCGAGTAGTTGCAGAAGATGTTCGGCATCCTGGCGAAGTGATTCCAGCTCATCATACGACGTTGCCGGGTGGACGAATTTCACCAGCTCGACCTTATCGAACTGGTGGATACGATTCAACCCTCGCACGTCCTTACCGTACGACCCCGCCTCACGTCGGAAGCACGGGGTGTACGAAGCGTACCGAATCGGGAGGTCTTTTTCCGCAAGAATTTCATCGCGATGGAAATTGCTGACGGGCACTTCGGCTGTCGGGATCAAGTACAGCTGGTCGCGCTCAACGACGTACATCAAATCTTCTTTATCTGGAAGCTGGCCGGTTCCGCGTGCACTGTCTTCGTTGATGACGATAGGCGGAGCAAGCTCTTGGTAACCTCGTTGCGCCGCTTGGTCAAGAAAAAAATTAATGAGGGCGCGCTCAAGCGTTGCTCCTTTTCCCACATAGAAGGGAAATCCCGCCCCCGTAACCTTCGCTCCGCGAGCAAAATCGATGATTCCCAACTTCTCCGCCAGCTCCCAATGAGGCTTGAGTGGAAAGTCCACTACAGGCGGTTCGCCCCATTGCGAGATCTCTTTGTTGTCGGCAGGGGTCTTGCCGATGGGTACAGACGGATGCGGAAGATTCGGCACATTCAGCAGTGCCACGTTGAGCGCCTGCTCGACTTCACGCAATTGGTGGTCAAGAGCTTGAATTCGGTTTTTAACAACGTCCATCTCAGCAATCAAGGCTGTTGCGTCAGCGCCTTCACGCTTTTTCTTGCCAATCTCTTCCGATACCTGATTCCGTTTCGCCTTGAGTGCCTCGCTTTCCTGAATTAATGCTCGGCGCTTCTCGTCTAACGAAATAATCTCTCCCAGGTTTACCGTTAAGCCCTTCGCCTCAATTCCTTTGCGAACGGCGTCGAAGTTTTCGCGTATGAATTTGATATCGAGCATCGTCGTTGATGTTAGTTAGTTGATATTCTGAACTCTACAAGAACCGGCAGATGGTCAGATGCCTCACTCCGGAGAACCTGTGCCGAGACGGGGCGAACGACGCTTGAGCCGCTCGACGTCGGTTTTGAGACGAAAATATAATCAATTCTTTTCTCAGGTGTTGCTGTCGGATACGTGAATCCCTCGCCTTGCCCCACTGCTTCCCACGTATCAACGAAAGCCTCTCTCATCAGGCTGATCGTTCTGCTGGCCGGTAGGTCGTTAAAATCGCCGCAGACAATCACCGTGCGCGGGCCGTACCGTTTTGCCGCTTCACGCAATTCGCCGACATTCAACACACGCTCGGAGTCATCCTGTCGATAGTCGATGTGGGTATTCATCACCACGATTTCCTGGCCGCGGACGTCCAGCACGAGCTGCAAGAGTCCCCGCTGTTCGCCTTCGCGAATCATTTTGTAGTGCAAGTTCCGCTCCTCGATGATAGGAAATCGGGTAAGGATCCCGTTGCCATAATCCCCACCCTGATAGTCGATGTTCTTGCCGAAAGCGTATGTCAGGCCCGTCATATCTGCCAGCATCGTCATAATATCGATCTTCTTTGTTCGCTCTACTCCGCGATCGACTTCCTGGAGTGCTACAATATCAGCTTTTGCATCGCGGATGAGCTTGGCAATTCGCTCGATATCGACCTTGCCGTCAACTCCCTCACCATGATGAATGTTGTAGGTCATCACCCGTAACGTGATGGCATCGGACTCCGACTTCCCTCCGGAGCAGCCAACAAGTAGAGCGAAGACGGCAACAACCGCAAGTATCTGGTGACGAAGAAGCTTCACAGGATTTTTTCTCCAATCCAGAGACATCCAACGGCGACACTGAGCGTGCCAGAGAGGACTTGCACAATCGGTATTGTTCGAGGCGAATCGATCCGAGCGCTGATCTGTCCGACCACAAAGGCGAAAACGCTCATGGCGAGCATGGTGCCGATTCCAAACAGAACAAGATAGAGTGCAGCAACGGAGACCGTTTGCGTCATCGCCACGGGGATCATCACCATCACCGACGCCGTGCCTGCAAAGCCGTGTGTTGCGCCCACAAGAAACATCGAATGGCGGTGCCGGTGGTCTTCACTCCTGGCGTGGGAATGAAGATGAACATGCGTTGTACCATCATGTGTGTGGCGATGGATATGGAGACGATGACGCTGTGCGACACCTCGAAGCACCCAGACGCCGATGGCGACGAGTAACATGCCGACGGCAATTTCGGCAATCGATTCGACCAGAGGCGGGATCATAAAGCGGAAGGCAAGCGAAAACAAACCGAGGAGTACCAGCGTTGCCGTATGACCGAGTCCCCAGAGAAACCCAAACTTCGCCGCAGCAAATGCGTTGCGCGTCTTGCTGGCGAATGCAGTGACAGCGACGACATGATCTGCGTCGAAGGCATGGATGCAGCCGAGTGTAAAACCTGCAACGACAGGGAGGAGAATTTCCATTGGTTTCTTTCGGATGTCGTCCTAATTCTTCCGAGCCTGTTCTAATTCCTGTTTGAGCATGGCAAGTCCTTCGCGCACGCTAAGCGGTTTGATGCCGAGTTCGCGCTCAGCTTTCTCCGTGATGAATGACGTATGGGCAGGACGTCGAGCTGGTTGCTGCAAGTCGGCACTCTTCACTCGATGGATCAACGA
>DATLYT010000130.1:0-3905 GCA_035574455.1 Bacteroidota bacterium | reverse complement strand
GGTTGTTTACGGGTTTATCGCTCTTTGGTCTCGTTTTCGCATTCTTGTTGTGGAGAGCCGAGCGCGGTCCCGGTGCGCATGGTTTGGAGACTATCACAACAAAGTCGGGAGCGTAGCTGTGCGGAATTTCAGAGAGTAGTGTCCCCCACATTGTGTGCTTTAACATAGATGAGGAGATAATCCCATGAACCTTAAGCAACATTTCCCAATTGCATTGCTCTTTGTGCTGAGTTGCGTTTTCGTGGCGTGTGAACCGCCCAAGCAGGAATCGCCCCTCGCTCAGTATTTCAAGATTGATGAGTCGGGCATTCGGTCGGGAGGAGTGAAGTTGATTCCCATAGAAACTCCCAAAGGGACGTTTCGCGTCTGGACGAAGCGTTTCGGCAACAACCCGCGCATCAAGGTGCTCTTACTACACGGTGGTCCTGGGGCGACGCATGAGTATTTTGAATCGTTCGAGAGTTTCCTGCCGGCAGAAGGGATCGAGTTCATTTACTACGACCAACTTGGCTCGGCGTATTCTGACCAGCCGAAAGACAAAGACCTTTGGACGACGGAACGTTTTGTGGAAGAGGTAGAGCAAGTCCGAAAGGCGCTTGGCTTAACGAAGGAAAACTTTTATCTGCTGGGACACTCCTGGGGTGGCATCCTCGCAACAGAGTATGCGCTCAAGTACCAGGAGCATCTGAAAGGGCTGATTATTTCGAACATGATGTCCAGTTGTCCTCAGTATGATCGTTATGCGGATGAAGTTCTGGCCAAGCAGATGGACCCTGCGGTCGTCAAGCAGATTCGCGACTTCGAGGCGAAAGGGCAGTTTCAGAATCCGAAGTACATGGAGCTGTTGATGGAGCACTACTACACCAAGCACATCCTCCGGTTGCCTCCTGAGCAATGGCCGGACCCCGTGAATCGAGCTTTCAACAAACTCAACCACGATATCTATGTGCTGATGCAAGGACCGAGCGAGTTTGGCATTTCCGGCCGGTTGGAAAAGTGGGACCGGAGCGCGGATCTTCCGAAGATCACCGTTCCTACGCTGGTCATTGGTGCACAGCACGATACGATGGATCCTGAACATATGAAGTGGATGGCTCAACAGCTCCCCAATGGCAGTTATCTCTATTGTGCCAACGGAAGCCACATGGCCATGTGGGACGATCAGCAGACCTATCATCGTGGCTTAATCAAGTTTCTCAAGGAGGTTGATGCGGGAAAGAAGAAGGTGGAATTCTGAGAACTGGATGCTGAAAAACCAGTCGCTATGTCATTCTGAATCCCAACGCCCTTTGTCGGGATGAAGAATCTGACTCACAAAGGGAGATTCCCCGCCTGACCAACCTATAGCCCTAGCCGTTGGTAGGCATGTTCAGTTGTTTCACTCCTTACAGAGTGACAGAACGAGTTTCGTACAATCATCTGTTTTACCAAAGGAGGTCGTCATGAATAACTCTTTGATCTGGTCGAGGCGAGTTGCTTCGACGTTGTCATTCCTTGTTTTGATGTTTTTCCTCGGGTGGGCACAGGAAACGTCGACTCGCTGGACGCCCGACGTTATGATCACATTCAAACGCGTCGGTGGCACAGCTATTTCTCCCGACGGGAAATGGGTTGCCTACACTGTCTCGACGCCGATGATGGAAGGGGAGAAGTCGGAGTTTGTTACGCAAATATGGGTCGTGTCAACGGACGGAAAGTCCAATACCCAATTTACGTTTGGTGATAAATCATCCACCAACCCTCAATTTTCACCGGACGGCAAATACCTCTCATTCCTCTCCAGCCGTGGTAGCGATGGAAGAAATCAGATTTGGTTGATGCGACTTGCCGGTGGCGAGGCGGAGCAGATAACGAATGCGAAGTCCGGCGTCAACTCTTACCGGTGGTCTCCCGATGCCAAACGCATCGCCTATGTCATGGTAGACCCGGAGACGGAGAAAGAGCAGAAGGAAAAGAAAGAAAAGCGGGATATGGTGCTCGTCGATCAGAACTACAAGTACGGTCATCTCTACACAGTCACTGTGGAGAAGAATGACAAAGGCGAGCGAACAACGAAGCGCCTGACGAGCGGGAACTTCCATGTGACGTCGTTTGATTGGTCGCCAGACGGAAAAACGATCGTCTTTGCCCACCAGGTCAATCCAACCGTTGACGTCTGGCCGACCACAGATATCTCGACCGTCCCATCCGATAGCGGAGCAGTGAAGGCATTGGTTGCGTGGAAGGGTTTCGACGGCGATCCAAGCTATTCTCCAGACGGCAAATGGGTGGCGTTCGAATCGGACAACGGAGACACACGTTGGGCGCAGGCGAGGGATGCTTACATTATTCCAGCGATGGGCGGAGACGCAAAGAAATTGGCTGAGACGCCGGACCGGAGTTTCGGCATCATCGGCTGGTCGGTGGATGGAAAGGAAATCTACGTGAGTGAAACCGACCGCACCGTGCCGCGTGTGTTCGCTTTGCCTGTGAATGGCGCAAAGCCTCGCATTGTAACCACGGGTAGCGGGGCGTTTTCCGGCGCCGCATTCAGTCGTGATGGAAGCATGATGTCGTTCATCTATCAAACGCCTTCCGCGCCGCCGGATGTGTATGTCAGCAGCCTCAAGAAGTTTGAACCCAGAAAATTGTCGGACGTTAATCCGGATTTTGCGAAGAGGACACACGCTAAAACGGAGGTGATCATCTGGAAATCAAAAGATGGAAGAGAGATCGAAGGCCTGCTCACCTACCCGCTGAATTATGAAAAAGGCAAACGCTATCCGTTGATTCTCAACATCCACGGAGGACCGGCTGGAGTGTTCACACAGAATTACACAGGAATGGGCGCGACGTATCCGTTGCAAGCTTTTGCACAGGAAGGCTATGCGATTCTTCGACCCAACCCACGCGGCAGCAGTGGATACGGTGCGGAGTTTCGAAGAGCAAACATCAGCGATTGGGGCTTCGGTGATTTTGACGACAACGATGCGGGTGTGAACAAGGTCATCGAGATGGGCATCGCGCATCCCGATAGCCTCGTGATTTGCGGATGGAGCTATGGCGGATATATGACCTCGTTTACCATTACGCGCACGAATCGCTTCAAAGCGGCGAGCGTTGGTGCGGGTGTGACGAACCTAATGAGTTTCGTCGGCACGGCGGACATCCCGAGCTTCTTGCCATCGTATTTTGAGGGCGAATACTGGGACCGGATGGACGTCTATATGAAACACTCGGCGATGTTTAATGTAAAGAAGATTCAGACTCCCACGCAGATTTTGCACGGCGAGCGGGACGCGCGTGTGCCGATCTCGCAAGGATGGGAACTGTATGTGGCGCTGAAGCGTCTCAACGTCCCCACGGAGATGATTATCTATCCTCGCATGCCCCACGGCTTGCAAGAACCGAAGTTCATCGCCGATGCCGGTAATCGTTTGATCGCCTGGTTTAATAAACAGTTAAAGCGTAACGGCGGTGGGATGGTGGGGAGTAAGTAGGTCCTCTATCTGTATAGAGCGAAGGAGCCTCTTCGCTCTATACCTATAGAGACTTCTGAAAGATTCAACGTGCGTTGTCATTCTGAGCGAAGCGAAGAATCTCAACCTTGAATTCAGAAAAAAGTCAGATTCTTCGTCTCCGCCTTCAGCGGATCCTCAGAATGACAAGAGACTTAGAATTTTTCAGAGATTTCCCATAAACAGAAAGAGACCATTGAGCGCTGGTGGAAACATCCCGTCTTAAAGTCCATGAGAGTCTCACAATTCCTCTCTCCGAGCTTCAATTCCGCAGTTCTCGGAGTGGAGGTCCGGGTGGGCAGAACGTTAACAAACTCGAGACGCGGGTAGAACTGCTGTTTGATGTCCGGAACTCTCCCAGCTTGAATGAAGACCAGAGACAAGCGATTCTTTCCCATCTCGCATCCA
>DATLYT010000129.1:0-38199 GCA_035574455.1 Bacteroidota bacterium | reverse complement strand
ACAGAGAATCAGATCCATCGCATTCGTGTTTGTGACAAGCGATGGATACGTCTCATCCAGCAGGTTCAAGAACTGAAACGTAACCATCTGCGCAAGAGAAGGATCAATCCGCCACCTTCCATCGTGTTTTGTGAAGAATCCTGCTCTCACCCACGCGGGGGTATCCCGGAATGACCAGTCGGCATAGAGACCTTCTTCTGCCTTTCGCAGAGACCGGACGTTGATGTCGCTGGCAAGGATCGTGATGGCCCACGTGCGGTAGTCCCGCAGAAGCTTTCGGACGAGGATTGCGAGGGAATAGGCTTCCTCACCGGTGCTGCAAGCGGCACACCAGATGCGAAGCCGACGGTGCGGCTCCCGCGCCGAAATGAGGGAGGGGAGAAGAATATGTTCGAGGGTCCGGAAAAGCTTTGCATCGCGGAAGAAGTAGGTTTCTCCCACCGTCAGATGGGAGGCCAGAATTTCGGTCGTTTTGCGTTCGGGGGAATGCGAGTCCATCCACAGGATGAGCGAACGAGTGTCGGGAAATCCAAGCTCTCGCGCTGCGGCGTGTGCACCGCGCTCAAGATCATCCCATCGTTCTTCGGGGAACACCAGACCCAGTCGTTCCCCCACGAGCTGGCTCAGACGGGCGAGCAAGAACGGCTCTACTGAGAAACGTGCTGCACCGGTCGGCGACATTTCTGCTCACCGTGTGGTTGCGAGTGATTGATCGAGCATGCGTTCATCCTCCAGAGCAAGAAACCGGTCAATGTCATAAATCAGCATCAACCCATCATCGAGCGTGATGATTCCGCCGACGGTGTGAAGTCCGGGGAGAATCTGCTCGGCTCGCACAATGGCCTCTTCTGGACAGGTCATGATGCCGGTGACGGCGTCAACGGCAAGAGCCACAATTCGCCGCGGGGTTCGAGCAATGATAAGATGATCGGCCGGATCAAGCTCCCGGCCGGGCATCCCCAGGCGTTTGCGGACATCCACGAGAGGAACGACCTTCCCCGCAAGGTTGATCACTCCCGGAATAATTGGTGGGGCTTCCGGCAGCGGCGTTGGTTCTACGGCGCGGATGACACGCTCAACCCTCTCCAGCATGACGGCATAGCGCTGATCGTCGAGGGTAAATGTAACGAGTCGGACATCCATAGGCTCGGTCCTCCATTCTAATAACTCCCGGCTTCCTGGGGTGCACTCTGCCGACGCGCTAACCAGCGGACAAAGTCTGCCAGTACAAAAAAACCATGAGACTTATCCAGAAAGAGATCGGCACCCAGTTCAAGACTGCGCATTCGATGCACTGCCGCGTCATGCCGTGTGAAGACGACAAAGATCGGCCGATCCGGTTGCCTCCGGAGCTCACGCAGTACGTTGTAGCCCGTTCCGTCGGAGAGCTCGAGATCCAGCACGACGACATCCGGGACAGTCTTTTGAAGATACTCCAGAGCTTCTCGTTGTGTGCCCACAGCACCAACCACAGCAACACTCGGAATCCTGGACAAACTCTCGACGAGCCGTTCTTGAATGATTTCTGAGTCATCAACAATAAAAACAGAAAGCACTGGAATGATCCTTCCGAGCCCTGTGCTCGTGAATCTACGTCGGAAGAAGGTATGGAATCAATAAGCGGGAGGAGTATAGTACTGTAGTCCAAAGACTACGGAGAGAGACATCCCAGCGCTTTGACTAATTGGCGGGTGGAGAAGCTATCAGACGGTGTTTGAGTGCGTAGTGAGTGAGTTCTACGTCGTTCTTAAGATTGAGCTTCTTAAGGATACGCGTGCGGAACGTTCGTACCGTCTTGACGCTGAGAGCAAAGCGGTCGGCAATCTCCTTCACCGAGAGTCCGGATGCAAGAAGGAGGAGCACCTGAAATTCACGTACGGAGAGCGATGCGTGGAGAGCCTCGGATCCTTCGCGGCGAAATCGCTCGAGCATCTCTGTGGTCACATCGGCCGGCACGTAATCGCGTCCGGCCGCCAGCGTGCGAAGGGCGTCTTCCAGTTGTTGCGGAATGCTTTCCTTGTTGATGAAGCCGTTGGCACCAAGGGCGAGCACCCGTAAACCCACCTGCCCCTCGGGATAGACGCTCAATACCAGAATGCGCAGGTCCGGATGGGACCGACGCAGCACGCGCAGCACTTCAAATCCATCACGCCCCGGCATGTTCAGGTCAAGAATCAGAATATCGGGCCGTGCCTGCAGGACGCGATCGATGACCTCCTGCCCTGTTGTTGCTTCGCCAACAACAACGACATTCTCCATACGACTAAGAATCTGCTTCAGTCCCTCGCGAACGACCGGGTGGTCATCCGCAACGAAAACTCTGATCATGCCGGCAGCTTACGGATATAGTGTGCTGATGGTTGGCATACTGGCTCTGACGCAGGTGCCTCCCTCGCGTCGGGCCGAGATCTGGAAACTCCCACCGAACGCGGCTGCACGCTCACTCATACCCACGAGTCCTAACGTGCACTGGTCTGTGACGTGAGCAGGATCGTAGCCGATTCCATCATCGACAACCTCCAGCTCTACACCACTATTCTGCTTGCGCACGGAGATCCACACGTGGCTTGCCCTCGCGTGACGCGCGACATTCGTCAGTGCTTCCTGAAGTATTCTGAAGAGTGCCCGCGCTCGACCATTGCCAAGTGAATTCCAATCTGCCTCAGAAATATCGCAGAGTGTGGTAATGCCAAACTTCTTTTCAAATTCCAATGCCTGCCATCGAACTGCTCCTCCGAAACCCATACTTTCGAGTATGCCAATCCGCAACTCGGCTGAAATGGAGTGAACAGTCTCCATGGCGGAGTCAATCAGCTTGTTGATCCCGTCGATGCGCCGCTGTAGTGCTTCATCCATGCCATGCTGTTGCATCTGAAGAATATCCTGCTCCAGCAGCGACACATCAATCTTCAGCCCCGTTAGAGTCTGTCCGATCGTGTCATGCAACTCACGGGCTATTCTGGACTGTTCCTCGTCACGCGTTTCCTGGAGACGCCTGTAGAGTATACGGAGTTGCTGTCGAGAGCGAGACAATTGCTCTTCAGCTTTCTTCTGCTCGGTAATATCACGGATAACACCGATTGCGTGCTGCGGGTTATCGGGACCCAGCGGAAACGTGGCAATGATATTCGCCCAAAACGTCTCGCCGGATTTGCGTTTCATGAGAACGTCAGCCTGAACACGGTGCCCACCCGACCGCATTGTTTGTTCAAAGAGTCGCCTGAAGTCCTCGAATCCCTTTTCATCCGCATATAGCATACGTGTGGATGCGCCCAACACCTCGTGCACGGCATATCCAAACATTCTCTCCAGCGCATAATTGCAGTATTCTATAACCCGCTCGGGATAGCGGACTGTAACAACGGTGTCTTCCATCATATCCAACAGAAGATCGACGTATTCCTTGCTTTGCACGGGTTGTTGCCCGGCTTGTGCCTGATGAGTTATATCCATCAAGGAGAGAATCACCTTCTCAACATTTCCTGCCGCGTCACAAACGGGAAAGATTGCACAGTCCCAACATGAAGGAGGCCGGAAGGAATGAAAAACACAACGAGAGAGATAGACCGGCTTCTTTGACCTGAGGGCGGCTTCGAATGCGGGATTGACTTTCGGGGAGAGAATCTCAGTCCATTGCTGGCCGATAACCGCAGTGATCGGCTGACTCAAAACATCGGCAAAAGGTCCGTTCACCTCGAGAAGGTTACCCCTAACATCCAGAATCGCCGCGGGGGTGGGAAGAAGTCGGCAAAATGTATCAAAGATTCTGGACTGACTTATTGATTCCCATTCCGTCAAGGTGTATTTCGGCTCCTCCGGAGGCGTTGTTTTGTTTGACACTCCCTCGCAGAAAACCTAACAAACTAATTGGATTTTATCAACCAGTACTTTCACGCAGATCAATCCAACTTTTTCTCTGGTCACGAGTCTTCCAATTTTTCTGCGTCTTCTATTCCAACGTTCATTCACCTGGAGGGACCAGCATGGCGGTTAACTCACCGATAACCAAGCATGAAATGACCCGCCGTTCATTTCTTTAACTTCTGCCCATTGTTACAGTATTGTGGGAAAAACTGACAGCGGCTTCAAACCGGATTGCCCACCTCATGTCGGAACAGGCTGCGACGGATGAGGATTTCTGATTCGACATTCAACTTTGAACACGACTTCGAATCAGCCCCTACCTTCGAGAAGAAACGCTGGATCCGTCAGTTCGTCCTCGGTATCCACGTAGGCAGGGACAAGAATTGAGCCCTCTGCTACATAATGAAAATTCCGATGGTGAGTCATCCTGCAATGACTGCTTTATTACCATCGGAATTTTCAATCAATGTTGTAGCGGGGGCAGGACTTGAACCTGCAACCTTCGGGTTATGAGCCCGACGAGCTACCAATTGCTCCACCCCGCAGTGTTTTTTAACTGTCTTTAATATACTCACTATTTGCCCGCCAGTCAAGAATGTTTTCGCTTGCGATTATTCCGTATTATTCCACCGTCTATGCCATCGCTTCGCTCGCAGATTGATTCTATCTTCTCTTCGAACGGCAGACTCGCGATACATCCACGGTTCGAGCGCCGTCCGCAACAACTCCAGATGGCACGCGCTATCGCCGAAGCGCTTGAATCCACATCCCATCTCATCATCGAAGCACCCACCGGCGTCGGCAAGAGTATCGCCTACCTCATCCCGGCGATCTTGTTCGCCGTAACCAACAAACGAAAAGCCATTGTCTCCACGCACACGAAGAATCTTCAAGAGCAGCTTATTCGGAAGGATATCGAGCTTGCCCGCGAGCTGCTGGATGTGGATTTCGACGCTGTGGTTCTGAAAGGTCGCAAGAACTACCTCTGCACGTCGCGGCTTCGCCATGCACTCAATTCGCAGACGGAACTCTTTGAGCGGGAGAATTTCGATGAGCTTCGGAGGATTCGCGACTGGTCAACAACAACGAAGGACGGTGATATCGAAAACGCCCCGTTCCAGGTCTCCAACGAAGTCTGGCAGCATGTTTGCTCCGAACACGGGGCGTGCAGTCAGCGCATTTGTGGCACACACTGCTTTTTTCAGAAAGCGAAGGCTCGTGCCCGCCGCGCACAGCTCGTCATCCTCAACCACTCGCTTTTCTTCACGCTCCTCTCCCTGCAGCGCTCGGAGGACCACTTTCTCTTCCCTGACGATTTCGTCGTTTTCGATGAAGCCCATACCCTGGAACAGGTCGCGGGCGTGGGAATCAGCAAGAGCATTTCCCGAGCGCAGGTGTTGTTCGCTGTGCGCCGGCTCTACAACGCAAAAACAAAACGCGGGCTACTGGCTAAACTCCGAAAGAAGTACCCCCGCGAACTCTGCGAACAGGTGGAAAAGGCCGTCATGGAGTTTTTCGAGGAAATCGCCACCGCCGCCCGTGCGCTTAAAGGTCACTCATCTGCCGTGCGGATTCGAACGCGGAACTTCGTTGGGAACTCTGTTCAACAACCGCTCCTTCATCTGCAGGAAGTCGTTACGGAATTGGAAAACGATCACTCCGCGAAGGTGAACAAAGAGGAACTTGCTGCTGCAAAGCGCCTGGTGTGGGAGGCGGAGATTCTCATTCGAGAATTCATCGAGCAGTCGGATGCCGCACTGACGTACTGGGTGGAGATCGGCTCCGGGCGGAATCCCAACGTGACGCTCTGCACTGCACCAACGGATGTTGCGGAGAGCGTGGGACCGCGACTGTTTCGCGAGAACAAATCGGTTATCCTGACGAGCGCGACACTCTCCATCAACGGCTCGCTCGACTATTATCGCCGGCGCATCGGTGCTGTGGACGCGAAGACCGTATTGTTGGACACGCCGTTCGATTTTCAGAGGCAGATGCGGCTCGTGCTGGCGCGCGACATTCCTGAGCCGGAACACGAACGCTACAAGGACGAGCTTCCCTCGTGGGTGTATCGTTCGATTTCACGATCCAAAGGCAAGGCGCTTGTGCTCTTCACCAGCTCGGTTCTGCTCAAGCGCGTGGCTGAGGTTCTGCGACCCAAACTTGATGCGGATGGCATTGCGCTGCTCGTCCAGGGTGATGGAGTGCCTCGTCATCGTTTGCTCGAAGAATTCCAGCGTGACATTCACTCGGTCCTCTTCGGCCTCGACAGTTTTTGGATGGGCGTCGATGTCCCCGGTGAAGCGCTCGAACACGTCATCATCACACGCCTCCCGTTTGCCGTACCCGACCATCCGCTTATGGAAGCTCGCGTGGAATTGATTACCCAGAGGGGTGGGAATTCGTTTCTCGATTACCAGCTACCGGAAGCGGTACTCAAGTTACGGCAGGGTGTCGGGAGGTTAATCCGGACGAAAACAGATACGGGGATGGTGACGATTCTCGATTCGCGCATTCTCACAAAACCATACGGGAAAATCTTTCTCCATTCATTGCCGCGCTGCCGGGTAGAGGTTCTTCACGCTAACGGAGAGGCGGAAGAACTCGACACAGTTGGTTTCTTCGAGAGCGAAGAACGCCTGTGGTGAGAAGTGAAGAAAAACAGCGCTAACCCCTCTGTGCTGTATCCAGTGGCATCACCCACGTTTGTCCAATCGCCTCGAGCGCGATTCGATCCGGCTGCAATGCCAACGCGGCTTTGAAGCGCTCAATCGGCTCCTCGACCGGCTCATCGCTCATGATGAAGGTGTTCCAGTGGATTGGGAGAATGGCTCTCGCGTTCATCTGGTCGGCCATCGCGATCGCTTGCTCGGGATTGGCGTGGTTACGAAGCCACGGGTTGTACGTCCCGATCGGCATAATGGCAAGATCGACGATGATGTTCCGCTCACCAATCCGCTTAAAGTTCTCGTGATACGCCGTATCACCGCCGAAGACGATGTGATGTCCGTTCTTTGAGAGAAGGTACGCGTTATAACTTCGTCCTCGCCAGAAGCCTTTCGACCGATCATTCTCCCACGGAAACCGCCAGCCGAAGTGCTTTACCTCAATCGCTTCGATGGCGATGCCTTGCACCGTAGTCTGTTCACCCCAATCAAGCTCAATCACCTCTTTGCGCGGAGTGTTCTCGAGAATGTCCGCTGTGTTCTTCGCCATGACGATGGGGATGTCGCCGCCGAATTTTTCCAGCGTCGGGATGTCGAGATGGTCCATATGCCCGTGGGAAAGCAGAATGAGGTCGATCGGCGGGAGTTCCTCCACGCGCAGGGCAGGAGTGTAAAGGCGCTTCGGGCCAAGTGTGGTAAGGCCGAGGAGATTGATGCCCACGCGCTCAGAGAAAACCGGGTCGGTGATGATCCACGTTCCAAAAAAATTGATGAGCACCGTCGCATGGCCAATCCACGTGGCGGTAATCGTGGCATTGTCCCAGCTGTGGGGATCGGGATGATACGGCGCCTCGGCAACTTCATGGCTACGAAGAAAGCTGAGCCAACGGGATGTCCGCGAGTGTGAATCCTGCCCCAGAACGGCCTGCGGTGCCAGCAAACCCGTCCCTAACGCACCTAAGAATTTTCGCCGTGACGTCATACGGTATAATGGAACCAGTAAAACGACAAAAAGATTCCGTCGTCAGTGCGCCGACAACTTCTTCCAGATCGCCTTCAGCAGCTCATCGATGTTCTTATTTGCGACGGCGGAGATAGGAACAACCGGCACACCACGCTCAAATTTGAGCGTCTTCAACTTCCGCTCGTCAGTCTCATCAAGCAAGTCAATTTTCGTCAAAGCTATCAGTCGGGGTTTCTTGATGAGACTGGGATTGTACTCTTTCAGCTCGCTCAGCAAGACCCTGTAATCTTCAGTCGGCGCTTGACTTGTCGACTCGATCAGAAATACCAGCAGCTTTGTCCGTTCGATGTGCCGGAGGAACTGAATACCCAGACCCTTTCCGCGATGCGCGCCTTCGATGAGTCCGGGAATATCAGCCACTGTGAAGCTCTTCCCCTCCGCGTACCGGACGATGCCGAGGTTCGGCGTGAGCGTGGTAAAGGGATAATCTGCAATCTTCGGCTTGGCGGCGGAAATGACGGAGATGAGTGTCGACTTGCCGGCATTCGGAAAACCGACGAGGCCGACATCTGCCAGGAGCTTAAGCTCCAGCAGCAGCTCGCGTTCTTCACCGGGCGTTCCGGGTTCAGCGGTGCGCGGGGCTTGATTGGTCGGCGTGGCAAACAGTGTATTGCCTCGACCGCCTTTTCCTCCACGGGCAGCAACGAATTCATCCCCGTGTTTCACTAAGTCCGCCAGCACTTCGCCAGTCTCCGCATCCTTCACCAAGGTACCGCACGGAACCTTAAGCACCACATCCTCGCCCCACTTCCCGTCTTGATTTTTGCTCCTGCCATTCTCTCCATTTTCCGCGCGATACTGCCGCTTATAACGAAAGTCGAGGAGCGTGCTCAAATGCCTGTCTGCCCGCACAATGACGTTGCCGCCGTTGCCGCCGTTCCCGCCGTCGGGTCCGCCTTTGGGGATATACTTCTCGCGGCGAAAACTGACCGCGCCGTTGCCGCCGTTGCCGGCTTTCACCAGAATTTTTGCTTCGTCGATGAATTGCACAGGTAGGGATGGCCTTATCTGTTAACCTGTTTGCTGCTCGTGGGGTGGAACCAGACATAAACTTTATCGGTGAACTCAATGGCTTCTTCGGAAAACGGGTCGACGTTATTGGCGACAAAGAGCTGGTCGAGATAATGTGATGCCTCCTCCCAGCTGGTGATAATATTGAGCGTGTCGAGTGCCTCACGAAACGCAATGTCGTCCTTGCGAAAGATTTTTTTCGCGAAGTGTCTCTGCTCCGAGCGCGAGAAGATGGTGTGAATCCCCTCTTCCCGTCTCTCATCCCCTACCGTCTGCTCTTCATCCAACTGCTCCGTACGTTGGTGGAACGGTTGCACGATAGCGCGCTCAGGCGTTGTTACCGGCTGAAACAGGTCTTGCTCCTTTTCAGCGACCCGCAGTGTCGGTTCTTTTGGTACAGGCTCAGGCTTGGGCTCCGGCTTTGGCTCGGGCGCGGGCTTGCGCCGCACACGGGTCTGTTTCCGCGGCTTCTCTTCGACCACGGCAACGGCTTCTTCGTTCGCCGTGCGCACCTTTTCAACCACGTTCGCCAACTCCTGAATCGTAATCTGCTCCACGTTCCTTTTGTCCCTCTCCTGCTCCAGGCGCTCTTTGATCTCCATCAGTTTCTTGTCCTCAAAAAACACAATAACGGCGTTGATGGGGAGCGTGGGTTGGCCGTCCGGTTTACGGGCGAGGGGAAGCCCGGCATCCACAAACCGATGGAGTGCCGTCAACATGCGCGCCAGTTCCCAGCTCGTGTGGCGGCTGACAATTTCCCGGTCGATTTTTTCGAGCAATGACTGGAACTCTTCGTACGTCATCTTCGCCAGCCCGCGGTCGACGATGTATCGGCGAATGATTTCGCGGTAGTAGGTGTAATCGACACAGTAATTGAGCTTCCGTTCGATATCGGCTACCGGAACCCGACGTCGATTCTCGAACAGGAAATTCATTAACGTGAACTGCGGGCGGCAGAGATAATTGAACTGGAAGTGCACCGCCTCGTCGAGGAGCGCATCGAAGTCTTTTTGGTCAAACTCGTAGTAATGCTGCAACAGAAGGTCGATCTGTTCCTGCAGGCGCATCACCTCAGGCAGCGAGTAGGGAAATTTTTTGGAGCGGACCTCTTTCTCGCGCTCTTTCTGAAGAAGCTTCTCCACCTCGGCACGAAAATAGGCTTTGATTCCGGAGTGGATATCCGATTCCAGCACTTGGCGCAACGTGATGCTTTCTGATTCGCCAATGGTGCGGGCGCGAATGGAGTGCAGGATGGTTTCTATTTCAGATTCAAAAATGTAGCCCATTAGCGTTGAGATTTTACAAGAGCGTTGACTCTGTCGATTTCCTTTTGCGCGGCAGATTTGAATTGTGCATCAATCCCCGGCCGTTCGAGAATCTGCTTGTACATGCTGATCGCCTGGTCGAATTTCGACATTTTCTCGTACGACTGTCCCGCCATGTAGAACGAGGTTGCCGTCCAATCGGTCTTCGTCTTGCGCGTCACAAGATACGGGACTTTCAAGAATTCCAGGATTGCCTGCTGGTAGTCTCCCTTCGCGTAGTAGGCCTCGCCGATGTAGTAACGGAGCTCAGCCTCTGTGTCCGCATCCGCGCCATCGAGCAAGCCCTGGAGATGCAGTACCGATTGGTCATAATACCCCAGCTTTTGATACAGCACCCCGATGTCAATGCGTTTGTTCAGAAGCTCAGGGTCGTTCGGGAAGCGTTCGATGTATTTGCGCGTGAGTTCCAGGGCTGCATCGAAGAGACTCAGTTCTTTGTACGCAAGGATGAGGTTATTCATGGCGTACGGCACGAGGTCGGGGGCGAGCTGCTCGTTATCCAGGACTGCTTTGTACTGGCGGGCGGCGGGATCCCATTGCTCAGCGGCGTAGAGAAGATTGCCCAGTGAAAGCCGCGCGCGGAGCGTTACCGGACGATTCGGGAATCGCTCGATCAAGAATTCGTACTGCTTGCGCGCTTCCTGCGGACGGCCGGCGGCTTCAAAGACTCTGCCGAGCCAGTAGTGGGCGTCGACGACAAACGGTGTATCGTCGTACTTCTTGATCACATTCTCCAGCGTGACGCGCGCCTTATCGAACTCATTGCGACGGAGCAGGTAACGTCCACGCTCAAACTCGAACTCCGCTAACGCAACCTTCGCGCGGGGATAGGCTTTGACAAATGCCGACACCTGTTTTTCAGCCTCCTCGGCGTTGTTCATGCGGAAATAGCAAACCGCCGTGCGAGCAAGCGCGTACTGGCGCACGCTATCCGGTACCTGGGCTTGTGCAACCTCGCGGTAACGCGTGACTGCCTCGGAAAACATCTCTCCGCGGAACAACAGATCGGCGGCCTCGAGTGCCGCGCGTACTTGTTGACCGCTTCTGGCGCCTCCGAGTTTTCCTGCCTCTTGGAGATACTTCGCGGCAAGCTCAAGGCGATTTTCATCGCGGGCGATGGCGGCAAGGGCAAAATATACATCTCCCGTCCGCTCGGAAGACGGTTCTCGGTTAAGATACATCGTATAGTACTTCTTTGCCTCCGATCGATTTCCTGCACGCTGATAGCACTGCGCGAGATTCAACAGCACATCGAGAGGAACTTCCCGCAACGTGAAGAAATCTTCCTGCAGCACGGCAAGATATCGTTGATACGAATCGATGGCCTGAGGAAGATCGTTCGCCGCGAGATATGCATCAGCGCGGGCAAGCGGTAATTCCGAGAAGTATTGCGTGTAGGGATATCGTTGCTCAAGCTGCTCGTAGGCGCGTAGGGCCTGCTGTACCCTGCCTCGCTCCGCCGAGCGCTTGCCCACGAACCATGCTGCCTCAGCTGCATGGTCGTATTGGGGATAGGTAGCCATATACGTCTGCAGCAATGCCAAGGCAGAATCCGCTTTTCCCATACCGTCCATCGTCATTGCGAGTTGGAACATTGCTTCGGCGGCTTCAGAGGTGTTGCGCGATTGCATGGCAGTGCGAAAGACTTCGAGCGCATCGGCATGGCCCTCCAAGCGGCGGTATGCGTTGCCAATCGCTAAGAGGACAGCTTCCTTGTTTTTCACCGTCGGAAAATCTTTGAGGAACGCTGTATGCATGGTGCGAATCTCAGTCAGAGAAGAGGCCTGCTGCAGCTTGAGAATAGCGCGCGCCGTAACGGCCTCGTCCCGGAATTCGTTTTCCGGGTAGCTCTTCAAGAGTAAATCATACGCCGCGATTGCCTGCGCGACATAGCGATCACCATTACCCTTTTCCAGCACCGCTTTCCATGCCAGGTACTCGTACGCCTTCGCCTGATAATACCAGGCGGCAGGACGTTTGGCAGCGTCAAGGTCTCCCTCTAATGCAACACTATACTGATGAGCCGCCTGCTCGTAGTCTTTCAGATCGTGGAAATAAATATCCGCCAGCCGAAACGCCATCTCTGCCTTCGGTCTTTGGGCGATCACATCACCGATCAGGAGAGCGAGTTTTTCTACGCCGGCATCGCGGCTCTTCAGTTCAAACAGCCGGATGCGTTTTGCTTCATCTCGCGCGCGTTTGATGAGCTCGCTTGCTGGAAAGCGTCTCTCAAAGCTCTCGAACAGCTCCAAGGCCTCGTGGAGGACGCCCGTTTGTGCCAACAGAGTTCCCAGCGAAAACAGCGCATCATCCGCCTGCTGGCTTGCGGGATACTCGGCAACAATTTCTCGATACAACTCGATCGCCGTGCGCGAATCCTTTAACTGCTTCTGAGCAATGTTCGCCGCTTCAAACAGCAGGCGAGGCGTATGCTGATCCGTGGGATAGCGCGCGCGATAGATTCCTGCAAGCCGCTTCGCTTCCGAATACTTCCCGCTGAGGATCGCCCCCTTGAATGCACCCACGAACAAGCCCCGCTCGTCGACCGTACCCGAACTATCCCGAAGAGCTCGTGCGTAGTACTCGGCTGCCTTTTGGGGTTGCTTCAATTGTTCGGCGACTTGTGCCGCTTTGTACCATGCCTCGCCGGACCGGTTTGTTTTGATGCCCGCCGCCCGCTCGAACTGTGGCAACGCAGAAGCACCATCCCGCCTGGCAAGATACGCATCACCGAGTTCAAGAAGCGCTGATTGTCTGATCTCTCCCGAAGCCTGAACGGAATCCGCCGCGACAGCTTTCCAGATACCGATGGCTTCTTGCAGATTGCCAAGCTGTTTCTTGAGAGAGGCATGCGTGAGCCGTGCTTCGGAGGAGATTGGGCTGCGAGGATTCTTGTTCAGTTCGGCCAGCACTGCCTCGGCTTCCTGATACCGCTCTAAACCGATGAACGCTCGGGCAAGAAGCAGTTGAGCGCGAGATTTTTGGTCAGCATCTTTCGTCGTCGTCACGATGCGTTGAGCTTCTGTTCGAGCGGCTTCGTACTGTTTCTTCACGTATGCGAGTTCTGCCAACCGCATCCGCGCCGAGGTCGCTTCATCCGAACCGGCGTATTCTTGCAGAAGCATTCGGAGCATGCGTTCGGCAGTGGTGACATCGCCCGCCAATTCAAAAAAGTCGCTCGCTTTCAAGAGTGCCGACGGCGCCATTTTGCTTTTCGGATGAAAGACTTTGAGACGCTCGAACGAAACGGCGGCTTCTCGGTAGTTATTCTGGGCGACGTAGGATTCGGCAACGTTCCACCACGCTTCTGGCGCCCGGGGGTTGTCGGGATAACTGAGCGCGAAATTCTGGAACGTAAAGCGGGCATCGTCATGCTTGCCGAGCTTCGACTGTGTAAGGCCGAGGTAAAACCGTGCCTCGACTGCCTGCTGCGCGTTGGGATAGCGCTGGACAAACTGTTGAAGTTGCTCGTGGGCAAGGTCGTAGAGCTTGTCGTTATACAGATTGAGGGCAAGCTTGAAGTCGGCGTTCTCTCGCGAATCTTGTGCGGCAAGAGATGCAGCGAGAAGAAAACTGACGAACATTCCTATGAGGATTCGAAGCTTCATGCATCACAAGGTAGCACTAATTCAAGGGTTTTTCAAGAAGTCATCGCACAACGCCACCGCACTCAATGTTCCTCTCTGTTCTCTCTAGCGGGCAAAGCTACACCACCTCGCCTGTGCGTCTGCATCTCTCTTGGAGCAAACAAAAAGGGCGACACGAACGGTCGCCCTTGTAACACCGGTCAAACGACGGGGAGTTATTCGACGAGCTTTGCGCGGAGAAACTCACGATTCAGCCGTGCAATGTGTGTGACGGAAATTTCTTTCGGACACTCCGCTTCGCACGCGTAGGTATTCGAGCAATTGCCGAAGCCTTCCGCGTCCATCTGCGCCACCATCCGCTCGACACGTTGCTTGCGCTCGGGTTTCCCTTGCGGAAGAAGTCCAAGATGCGAAACCTTCGCCGCAACAAAGAGCATGGCGGACGAATTCGGACACGCGGCCACACACGCGCCGCAGCCGATGCAGGCCGCGGCATCCATCGCTTCCTCAGCGATGGGCTTGGGAACCGGGATGGAGTTTGCCTCCGGCACACATCCCGTTTTGGCGGAGATGTATCCTCCGGCAATCATAATTCGGTCAAATGCTGTGCGGTCTACCACAAGGTCTTTAATCACCGGGAACGGCTTTGCGCGCCACGGCTCGACGACGATAGTCTCATTTTCTTTGAACACACGCATACGAAGTTCGCACGTTGCCGCGCCCCGACCCGGCCCGTGCGCCCGACCGTTGATCATCATCCCACAGCTGCCGCAGATACCCTCGCGGCAATCATGGTCAAACGCCACCGGCTCTTCGCCCTTCTTCACCAGATCGACATTGAGGACATCGAGCATTTCCAAAAACGATGCATCGGGGGAGATGTTATTGACCGTGTAGGTGACGAATTTCCCTTGGTCGGTTCTGCTTTTCTGTCGCCAGATTTTGAGTGTTACATTCATAGGTCAATGAAAGTGAAAAATTCAACAAGAGAACGGTAGTGAGTGAACTCGGTTCTCCTCTCTCGCTTATTTGTAACTTCGTTGTGCCGGCTTCACATATTCGAACGTCAACGGCTCTTTGTGCAACACCGGTGTGTTTCCTACGCCCGTAAATTCCCACGCAGCGACGTAGCTAAACAGTTCGTCGTTGCGTTTTGCTTCTCCATCCTCGGTTTGGTACTCCTCGCGGAAGTGTCCTCCGCACGATTCCTCCCGGTGCAGCGCATCGTATGCTATCAACTCGCCAAGCTCCAGAAAATCCGCCACACGTCCTGCCTTCTCCAATTCCATGTTCAAGTCGTTTGCACTTCCAACGATCTTTAGATTGTTCCAGAATTCTTCCCGCAATTTCGGAATCTCCTCCAAGGCCTTTTGAAGCCCCGACCGGTTGCGTGCCATGCCGACATAGTCCCACATGATTTTCCCAAGCTCGCGATGGAACTCATCCGCCGTCTTCTTGCCATTGATGGACATCATCTTCTTCACCATCCCGGCAATTCCTCCTTGAACTTCTTTGAACTCGGCATCTCCGGTCTGCACCTGCTTGAATTTCGCCGTCGCAAGATAGTCGCCAATCGTGTACGGCAGAATGAAATAGCCGTCCGCAAGCCCCTGCATCAGCGCACTGGCTCCAAGGCGGTTCGCACCGTGGTCGGAGAAATTCGCTTCACCGATGACGTAAAGGCCGGGAATCGTGCTCATCAAATTGTAATCCACCCATAACCCACCCATCGTATAGTGTACGGCAGGGTAAATTCGCATCGGCGTCGTATAGGGATCTTCTGCCGTAATCTCATGATACATGTCGAACAGGTTCCCGTAGCGCTCTTCGATGACGTGCCGGCCAAGGCGCTTGATCGCGTCGGAGAAGTCGAGGTAGACCGCTTTGCCGGTAGGCCCGACGCCGTAGCCTTTGTCGCACATTTCCTTTGCTCGGCGCGAGGCAACATCACGCGGGACGAGGTTTCCAAACGACGGATAGAGCCGCTCGAGGTAATAGTCGCGCTCACTCTCGGGAATATCTTCCGGTCTGCGTCGATCGCCCTTTTGTTTGGGAACCCAAATGCGACCGTCGTTGCGGAGACTTTCGCTCATCAGCGTGAGCTTTGATTGATAGTCGCCGCTTTGAGGAATGCAGGTAGGATGGATTTGCGTGAAGCATGGGTTCCCGAATGCCGCACCCCGCTTGTAGGCTCGCCAGATTGCCGTCGCATTGCTCGCTTTGGCATTTGTGGAAAGATAGAACACGTTGCCGTACCCACCCGTGGCCAGGACCACGGCATGCGCCACGTACGATTCGATTTCGCCGGTGACGAGGTTACGACAGACGATTCCCCGCGCTTGTCCATCGACAAGCACAAGGTCCAGCATTTCGCGCCGCGGGAAGAATTTCACCGTGCCCACATCGATCTGCCGGCAGAGTGCTGAGTAGGCTCCGAGAAGTAATTGCTGACCGGTTTGTCCCCGCGCGTAGAAGGTGCGCGAGACCTGAGCACCGCCGAACGATCGGTTGTCCAGATAGCCGGCATAGTCCCGAGCGAACGGCACACCCTGCGCCACGCACTGATCGATGATGTTGTTGCTCACTTGCGCGAGACGATAGACGTTGGCTTCCCTCGCACGGTAGTCGCCGCCTTTCACCGTGTCGTAGAACAGTCGCCAGATGCTGTCGCCGTCGTTCGAGTAGTTCTTGGGCGCGTTGATGCCGCCCTGGGCCGCGATGCTGTGTGCGCGGCGGGGTGATTCGTGATAGGAGAACGTCAGCACGTTATAGCCAAGCTCACCCAAACTCGCCGCCGCCGAAGCACCCGCGAGTCCTGTACCGACAACAATAATTGAGTACTTCCGCTTGTTGGCGGGGTTCACCAATTTCATGGAAAATCGATGGTTGTCCCATTTCTTTTCAATGGGGCCATCGGGAATCTTTGAGTCGAGTTTCATTGTCGTGTACGTCTTTCGATCAATTATTGCAAACCCGTTGTCACCGCTGTCTCAACCGCACGACGGAAGAAATAGAAATAGACCGGAATCGTCGCGAAGCCGAACGGAACGAGAAACCAGAAGATGAACGCGAAGAAGTTGAGAAGACCGTCGTATTTCTTCCCACGCAAGCCGAGCGTCTGGAACGCCGATTGGAAACCGTGTTTCAGATGATAGGCAATCAGGACAAGAGCGACAACATAAAATACGGAGAACCACAGATTGGAAAATTTCTGCTGAACGAGTTCGTACGCCCCGTGCTCGCTGCCGGTAATCCTCAGCGGCCAAAAGAAGCTGCTCAAATGCACCACGAGGAAAAAAAAGATCACGCTTCCGCTCAGCATGGTCATGCGAGACGCCAACTCGGTGTTCTCATCTAAACGGTACACCTCGTATTTCTCCGGACGCGAGCGACGGTTCTTCAACCACACCACAACACCGCTGATGGCGTGACCAAGGAGCGACGCAAAGAGGACGATCTCGATGAGGCGAATGACCGGATTGGAAACAAGAAACTTCGAATACTCTTCGTACAGTTTCCCCCCATCGTTGGCAAAGAGAAGGAGATTTCCGGCGAGATGCTCAAGAAGAAAGAGACACAGGAACAGCCCCGTTAAACTCATGACAACTTTTTTGCCGATGGAGGACTTGAGGAAGGCGATGATGCTCTTCATATCCGTTTTACTGTTATTGAACGCTGGAATCCCCACAGACCGGGCAATTCAGAGGAGAGATTGACGGCGTGGGAGAACAACGATGCGGTACATCCTGCTGAAGGAACGAAACCAATTCTTAAAAATACTACCAAACAAAAAGTCAAAATGCAACGATTTATTGGTCGACCACCGTTTCTCCAATGAACCGACGGATAGAAAGCACGCTACCGAGAATCCCCAACACACATCCCATTGCAACGATAATGCCGTAGGTTGCTTGATCGACGCTCACTAGCTCCGTAAGCTGAATCGAGAGGAATTGTCCCAGATACTGAAATGCCAGGAAGACAATGGCGGCAGCAAGAAGACCACCGAAAAGTCCTTGGAGTAAGCCCTCGAGGACGAACGGAATGCGAATGAACATCCGGGTTGCTCCGATGAGCTTCATCGTCTGAATGATTTTCCTCTTGGCATAAATGGCCAGCCGGATGGTGTTCGCAACAAGAAAAATTGCCGACACCGCGATGAAGACACCAATACCCAGCGCCAGCCAGAGGAATGTCTGTGCGCGCTGGTCGAGCATCTCCAGCAGTGACTTCCGGTAGATGACATCTTCAACACCCTTCATTTCTTTGGCTGCTCGATAGACGTTCTCAGCTCCCGCCACGTTTTTGTATCCGTCCTTCAGGAAAACTTTGAACGATGCCGGGAGGGGATTGAAATCGAGCACCCGGTTGATATCTTCTCCAAATTCCTGGCGAAATATCTCCGCAGCTTCTTCCTTCGATACATACCGTACTTCCCGAACGCCCTCCAAGGCAGCAATCTGAGCGTGCAGCGCGCTGGTTTCTTCTTTGGAGAGGTAATCCGCCAAGAAAATTTCCAGTTCGACTTTATCGCGCAAGCCTTCGATGACGCGGTTGGCATTGATGAGCAGGATACTGAAGAAGCTGAGGAGCAACAGCGAGATGCAAATGGTGAAGACGGCAGCGACCATGGAAAGCTTCGCCCGCCGAAATCCTGAAAGTCCCTCTCTGAGCAGATAGCCAACGTGCATAGGTTACCGTCGAATTGTCGGGCCGATTGGGTACGACCCAAACACACGATGAAACGTACTCAACTGTTGAACTTCTTTCAAGGCCGCGGCAACATTGCGTTCATCACGCGACCCCTCGACATCAAGATAAAACAGATATTCCCACGGTTTTCCTACCAGTGGGCGGGACTCGATCTTCAACAAATTGATCCCACGGGAAGCAAAGATACTAAGTGTTCGGTGCAGCGCCCCGGGAACATTCCTGAGCGAAAAGACGAGTGATGTCTTCGCTTTTCCGCGAGGCCGTATCGGGCGTTTCGAGATGACAAGAAAGCGGGTATAGTTGTGATGGTGGTTCTCGATGTTCCGTTTCAGAATATGAAGACCGTACGTCCGCGCCGCTCGAGCACTCGCGATCGCAGCGGCGTCGATACGTTCCTGATCGCGGATCATCTTCGCCGAGCCGGCGGTATCGTACTGCGCGACGACGTCGACGCCGCGCAGAGAGCTTAAGAAACTTTCGCATTGCCCGAGCGCCTGCGGATGCGAGTAGATGATATGAACTTGCGAAAGCGATACGCCCGGCATCGCCATCAGGTGTAGCTGAATGCGCAGCTTGACTTCACCGACGATCGCGAGTTCGTTCCGCACCAGGAGGTCGTAGTTCTCGTGGACACTGCCGAAGACGGAATTCTCAATCGGAATGACGCCAAGATGTGATGGTGACCGGGCGACAAACCGGAATACCTCGGAGAAGGTCGGCAGCGGCTGAGTTTTTGCGCGGCTGCCATAGAGCGCGAGAGCCGCTTGCTCGCTGAACGCTCCAGGTTCTCCTTGGTAGGCAATGATGGGCATCTGTTTTCGAAAAATCAAACCCTTTCAGGCCTTCAAGCCCCGGAAGGTCTCAACCAGGTTAGAAATTCGACTCATCCCGCCAGCGAATGAGACGCCACGCGTCCTGCGACCGCGCTCGTTGCAGTGCAAGGTTCGCGTAACCATCGACGCGGATAATGTCAGCGGGGTTAAACGTCACCGTCAGATTGAAATTGCGCATCACGTTGGCGCGGGTGTTGAGCGAATCCATCGATAACGAGATGATATTATTCCACACGAGGTCGAGGCGCTGGACATTCTGGAACAGCCCATGCGTCGTGCGCATTTCTTCATCCCGACCCCATGTGACATCCACGCCCCGGTCATAATCCCGGTACACAAAATTGAACTCACCGCTCACAAGCTGTCCGTAAATACTCGTATCGCGGAACGTGTATGCGTAGCGGATATTCTGGAACACGCCGTCGATTGTTGTCGGATCGCCCAGAATAGAAGAGTCCTCACCGATACTCTCATCAAGCCCCGGAGCGAATGGGTTGCACGAAAGAGCTACGAGCGCAATGACCCAGAAAAGATTCATCACCCGTGATCCGGAACGGGATACTCGAAACGCCCTCACTGTCCAAACTCTCCTTTGAAATCGCTCCACGTAACATCATTCTGGGAGATGGCGATATCCACCCACCGCCAGATCACCCAGTTGCGCGACCGGTCGGCTACCATCGAAAAGATAGCACGGCCGCGTGCTTCCCGCGGAATGTTCGTTTGCGTGTGCGGGATCGTAAGTCGATACGTTGCATCGTATTGTGCCGAGTCGGATTGAATGGACTGAGCCACGAGCGAGAGAAATTCCAGGGAAGCCGTCGTGCCGCTCGGGATTCTCGACCTCATGTTCTCAAAAAATTGTTGCTCAGATTGACGCGTCCAGTTGGCAAATACCGCGGCGTAGCGCGAGCGAGCTTGAGGAGTAGGTTCAAACGAGTAGTTTCGGCCTGCCGTGCTGGAGTCGGCAAATGAACGGGTGTAGTTGACAGCGTTCAGGTCACGAAACGCATTCGTCATGTTAGTCAGCACGATGCCCGGCTCCGTTGGAGGAATGTAATTCGAGCTCGATTGCGAGGGCGGTTCCGGATCCCTCGTGTCAAAGATTCCACAGCCGAGCAGTTGCGAGACGATAATGAGAAGTATGGCATACCGAGCCCAAGCCAACGGGACCATGGGACCTCACCTATTAAACAACAACCCGGCCTTCGAGGGCTCTGGAGAGCGTTGCTTCATCCGCAAACTCGAGGTCGGACCCCATCGGCAGACCACGGGCAATGCGTGTCACTTTCACGCCAAGGGGCTTCAGGAGTTTCGAAAGGTAGAGCGTCGTTGCTTCGCCTTCGACATTGGGGTTCAGAGCGAGGATCACCTCCTCGACGCCATTCTGGATTCTGGGAAGGAGTTCTTTGACGCGAAGGTCGTCAGGACCTATTCCGTCCAGCGGCGATAACGCTCCACCGAGAACGTGGTAGAGACCTTTGAACTCATTCGTTCTCTCAAGAGCAAGAACGTCGCTCGGTTCCTCAACAACGCAAATCACCGACCGATCTCGCTTGGTGTTGGAGCAGATGGCACAGGGGTCGGCTTCGGTGATATTCGAGCAAACGGAGCAGTAGCGTACCTTCTCTTTGACGTTCAGGATTGCCGCCGCCAGCGTTGCGACCTCCTCCCGCTCCATTTTCAACACATACAGAGCGAGCCGATGCGCCGTTTTCCGACCGATGCCGGGAAGCTGGGCAAACTGCTCAGCCAACTGCTCCACTGATTCGGCGGTGTACATAGTTTTTGGATGTTAGAAGCCGGGGATGTTCAAACCGGGAATGTTGGGCAACATGCCGCTTGTAGCTTTTTGCATCTCTTCTTGGGCCATAGCGGCTGCTTTTTCGAGCGCCTGGTTGGTCGCCGCGACGATGAGGTCTTCGAGAAGATCCTTTTCATCCGGCTTCACAACCTCTGCCTCGATTTCAATCTTCACAATCTGTTGCTTGCCGTTGGCGGTAACTTTCACCATGCCGCCGCCCGCGTCTCCCACAACGGTTTTGTGTTCTAATTCCGCCTGCACTTGTGCCACGCGCTCCTGCATCTTCTGCACCTGCTTCATCATCGCCTGCATGTTCGGCATGCCGCCTTTGAGCATAAAGACCTTCCTCGAGAGTATTGGGTACGAAAAATTTCTCTAAAGAATATAGGGTGAATTGGAGGGAAATGCAATTCGCACTGATGCACACAGATTCAAAATGATTTTCACAGATGCAGTCACACGAATGATCCCTCCTCACATCGGATATTTGACTTTAGAGACTTTTTGAGATATATTACCTGCGGCCCGGAACAAATCTCCGGGTTTCTTATTCCGCAGTAGCTCAATGGTGGAGCATCCGGCTGTAAACAAGGTGTGAAGCGGGATACTCGCAAATACGCTGACCGGCGGGAATATCTCATCGCTGCGGTAAGAAAGCGGCGAAAAGAAATACGTCGGAAGGCGATTGAATACAAGGGCGGTCGATGCAACATCTGCGGGTATTCAAGATGTGCTGAGGCGCTCGAGTTCCATCACCTCGAAAACAAGAAAAAAGACTTTGGCATTTCTGCCAAAGGATATACGCGAGGATGGAAGCGTGTAAAACAGGAACTCGATAAATGTATTCTGGTTTGCGCCAATTGTCATCGAGAACTTCATACCGGAGTTGCAGCTTTCCCGAGTAATCGGGATTGAAACATCGGGTGAATTCAGGGAAGCCTGAACACGCTGTGTCGTGATGGTAACCCTGAGCGAAGTCCCGCGAAGAGATCATGAAGAGTAGCGGGAAACGTGCAGAGACTAGGGGATGAGGAATCTCACCGATAAGCCCCTCAAGCGCCCGACATCCTGAGCAAGTTCCTCGCGTGGAACGAGTCAAAGGATGAAGAGATAGTCCAGCCCATCGCGAAAGCGATGGATTACTGTAACCGGAGGGTTGTAGGTTCGAATCCTACCTGCGGAGCTGCTCGACGACTCAATTGAACTGGTCAAGTCGCCCCCTGCACAAGGTCGTGTTGGGGGCGAGTTGTTTTCAACCCTTCCCCATATACACCAATTTCACTCCCGCCTGTTCTGCATAATCCTTGATCCGCTCGTCGCGATAAAACTCTTTGTAATATACCGTCTTAATACCGCAATTGGCAACAAGCTTGAAACACGCAAGGCAGGGTGAAGCCGTTACGTAGAGCTCCGATCCATCCAATCGTACGCCGTTCTTTGCCGCTTGTGCTACCGCATTGGCTTCAGCGTGGACGGTGCGGACACAATGACCGTTTTCCATGTCGTGTCCGGCATCGTCGCAGTGAGGCGCGCCACGGAGACTCCCGTTGTAGCCGGTTGAAAGGATTGTCTTGTCCCGCACGACCACGGCTCCAATATGCTTCCGGTCGCAGGTACTACGCGTGGCCACTTCTTCTGCGATCCGCATGAAGTACTCATTCCAACTCACTCGATATTTTTCCATGGATTCTCCGGTTGAGATGGACAAAAGATTGAACTTTGGTGAAATAATAGAGAAACAATCGTCGGAAAGCAAAATCTAATGGAAACCACAAGAACCTCCGATTCCTCTTCCATTTCTACCATTCGATTCGTATTTTTACTTCGCCGTGTGTTCACGGACACGTATGGGACGTATCTTCGAAAAGCGAAAATATAAGATGTTCGCGCGGTTCGCGCGGATGTCGAAAGCCTTTAACCGCATCGGGCGGGAAATTGAAATTGCGGTAAAGTTGGGCGGACCCGACCCGAAGGCTAACCCGCGTCTTCGGATTGCCATCCAGAACGCGAAGAGCGTGAACATGCCAAAGGATCGGGTCGAAGCCGCAATAAAGCGTGCATCACAAAAGGACACCAGCGGCTATCAGGAAGTGGTCTACGAAGGCATTGCACCGCACGGCATTGCCGTGATCGTCGAGTGTGCTACCGACAATCCCACCCGTACGGTTGCCAGCATTCGTCATATCTTCTCGAAACACGGCGGCTCGCTCGGCGCCACCGGCTCCGTTTCCTACCTGTTCGAACGCAAGGGCTTAATTCGTGTTCCTCTGGCAAAGGTAGGAAATCTGGAGGACTTTGAACTTGAAGCAATCGACCATGGACTGGACGACATTGTGGAAGAAGACAACGAACTGCACCTCTACACATCATTCCACGATTACGGCAAGATGCAGAAATTTTTAGAGGAGAGGGGGATTGACGTGAAGAGCGCTGAGCTGCAATATATTCCCACAGCGACAAAAGAGTTACCTGAGTCACAGGCAAAAGAGGTGCAAACGCTCCTCGATGCCTTAGAAGAGGACGACGACGTGCAGTCGGTGTTCCACAATATGCAGTAGGCAGTCTACTCCACCAACATCACCTTTTGTGTTGCCGCCTTACCGCCTGACTCCAAACGGATAAAATATATTCCGGACGTCAACTCGCGCGCATCGAACACGGTTTGATGCACTCTCCCGGCTTCGGCTTCACCATCGAACAGCTTGCGCACCTCCCGTCCCAGTAAGTCAAATGCTCTCAGCGTTGCCCAACCGCTTTTCTCAACGGTGAATCGAATCGTTGTGCTGGGATTAAAGGGGTTGGGGTAGTTTCGAGAGAGCCAAAATGTTCCTGGAGACACCACAACCTCATCCCTCACTGAGGTAAGCGCTGTATTAGAGAGGATGGAATAAAACGTGTATTCGTTCGGCTCGGTTTGCGGCCACGCGGTCAGTGGAGTTTGAACGCTAGAGACGAAGTCGATGCCTGCCCGGCTGTCGAGGTCAATCGGGTAGGCGCGCCCCATCGCACGTGTCTGGAAGGGCCGGAAGCCTTCTCCAAAGCCAGAGAGTTGCCAGGGCTGCACCCAGGCAAAGAGAGAAGGGTCTTGAGCGCGCAGCATTCCGTTGGCATTGAGATAAACGGTGAGGCTGTGCGGCTCAGTTTCGTTGAAAGATGTGCCGCCTGAGTGGACAATGTCCAAAACGCCGTCACCATTCATATCAACAACATGGAGCGACCCCTCACCCTGCGCCCTGTCAAGATAGGCCGGAGTAACGACATACAGGTCTGTCTCATCCGCGAACACACCGTTCCCCTTATTGATGATAACCTGCAGCGTACGACCCATGTAGTATGGATTGGCGCGTGTAATGGAGAATACGATATCCCGCTTCCCGTCGTTGTTGACGTCGTAAATCACACCATGATTAAACTTGGTAACTCCCGCTCCGTAGCGCCCCGGTGGTAACGTAACGAGTTGGCGATTGCTGAATGACGTGCTTCTGTTACTCAGCAGGATGTAGCCCGACTGATTGTTGGCTGCACCGTCCGCATACGCTGCAACAATGTCGCCAACGCCGTCGCCGTCCAGGTCGCCGATCATCGAGTGCATGAGATACGTGTGAGTTGGACGCATCTCCTGTGGAAGCTGTGAGCTAGCGTTGGTGAACTTGCCGGCGCCGTCGTTGAGGAAGAGTACTTTCCCTGTAAAGAAATCCGGAGCTCCATCGCCGTTCACATCTCCTGCCGAAAGCTCGTGCCCGAAGCTAAAGCCTGCCGGCAATCCGCCGCTTTCTTGTCCTTGGATGTTCCCTGACGCGTCGCGCAGTTTCCCTTCGGGTGTGCTTAAAGCGAGAGGAATAGGCTCCCAGACGTTCGTGAAGGTTCCATCCGGGTTACGTTTGATCATACCCATCGAAGCGGCAACAATATCAGGGACACCATCCATATTGAAATCCGCGACAGCAGTCCGGTACGCAAAGAACCGCTGCGGCGGTCCGGTGCTGCCAAACAGTTCCGGTGCATAGCGAAGAATTCCATTCCCCTCGTTCAGAAGAATGGTGAAGGTGGCGCGGATTTTGCGCTCGATCACATGAGGCATGATTGCCCACGTAATGAGGAGGTCTTCCCGACCGTCTCCATTGAAGTCGGCCCGGGCAGCGTTATGCGCGTCGATGCCAAAGTAACCGGGGTCATGACGGTCATTATGAGTCGGATAGTACCACTCACCATGCTGTTCTTTCATCACGATGCCCAACCAGCCAAAAGAACCAACACGATAATACGGGGTTTCCATGTTCTCGCGGTTCGAGCCCAACGTACGCGTACCAGGACGGATCACAAACAACGAATCCCTGGCGAGAACAACCTGCGAAACAGAGAAGGTCAGACTCATGACCAACGACACAAAAACCAGTTTCAAGATTTGATTCATCGTCATCCTCTCTTTCCACCAACAGATCGCGTTGCTGGCTTCAGTTTGCCGTCTTTTGTAGTTATTTCTTCCCGGATTGCAGATTTTGCCTGTTTAAGAAGATCATCGATGAACCCCGAGGAGGTGTTCTCGACCCTTCCGAACACAACATCCACACGGAAATCAATCCCCTCGCCTAGATTGTAGTTAAAGCTTTCTCCCGAGATTAGAACGATCGGTTGCCCATATAGTCCGCCGTCTTTCTTGAACACAATTACCGCTGCGCTGTCTGTTCGCGTGTTCTTCCCCTGCACATATACCCGGGTCTTGCCCGAAGAAGTTTTGCGGGACGTGAACGTAATCTCCACACCATTGTACTCTCGTACCACTGTCGACTTATATTCACTACCTTTCCACGTGAAGATAATCTTAGGCGGTGAGCGGAAACTCTTGGGATTCTCGGCAACGCGTGTCGCCAATCTTCTCTGTGCGTCTTCCAGATCGGTCCCGTCAACGAAGCCAATCGCTTCATACTCACAGCGAAAGCCCTGCATGTACGTCCTAAACTCATACACGATGGCCGCTTTCTCGGGCGTGAGCAGTCGAGCTTCGGGTGACTTTCCTTTATGGGCGTTGAAAAAAGACTTTCTGACGTGGTCGAAGTCGCTTCTGCTGGCGAGAGCCTTCTCTTCCATCCCGCTGTCCCAGCACCAAACGCTTTTCCCTGCAGTCGGTTTTTTGTAAAATCCGATGAAGCGGTATTCCTGTGCAAAACCGGCCGCTACCAGAAACACAGTCATCAACACCAAAGCAAGAGTCCTCATGGTTTCCTCCTCAATACATGACGCGTCCGTCCTGAACATCTTTCAAGCTAATTCCATCATAGACCCGTACGCGGGCACGGGGTGGGTTCAGGATTCGAAAGCCTTGCCCCGACGGAAACGGAGAACACTGAAGTCCTATAGAAGCACCCCCCAAACCCCGCCCTTCCGTCTCGCCTGCGAGGTCACGGTTCTCTGTCTCGCCCCCCAGCTTTCTCTGTTCACTGTCGCCCGCAAGCTTACGATCCTCCGTTTCACCCGCCAACTTCCGATCCTCCGTTTGACCAGCGAGCTTTCGATCCTCGGTCTCACCGCCAACCTTGCGATCCTCTGTTTCACCCGCCAACTTCCGATCTTCCGTTTGGCCGGCGAGCTTCCGATCCTCGGTCTCACCGCCGACCTTACGGTCCTCTGTTTCTCCTCCTAACTTGCGCTGTTCTGTTCCTCCCGCAAGATCTCGGTCCTCTTGTTCCCCGCCGATCGTTCGCGGCTCTACACAGGGAACTGAGGGAAGATAAACAATCTCTTCGATGACGACCAGAGGTACGCCGGTTTGACGGTAGAGCGAGTCTAACGCTTGCTCCCCGACAAACCGCCCGATCGGCTGTAGAGTGCCCGTTGGAAGCTCGCCCTGCTCGTCTTGACGAACATCTGATGAGCAGGACACCGCTACCATCATCGAGAATACACCGCAGAGAGGGATGACAAGGTTATTCAACCTTCGGTTCATGATCGTTTCCTCACTCTTCTGCGTTTTCTGCCTGGGCGGCTGCCACGCCGGCATACACCAGTCCCCCAATTAAGAGGAGCCAGAGCAACCATGAAGCGTCACCGTCGTCGCTTGCTTCGGCGGCTTTCTGTTGAGCGACGGCGCGTTCTTGCATAACGCGGTCGAAGGTCACAAACGCGGCGAGTTCCCGCTCAGTACTGGAGAGACGGTCTTTACCTCCCGGAAGCGGTGGAAAATCAACATCGGATATCCAGAGCGCCCAGTTAAATCCCTCGCCTCGCTCAGTTTGGATTCGCTCGTAAACAACCGACGTGCGCCCACCGGTTGCTTCACGCACATAGTTTTCAGGAACTTGAATGTAATACGAACGAGCACCGGCACCCGTCGCCTTTGTTGAAACCTTGCTCAAGAGAAGAACTCCGAACAACGGCTTGTCGAGGTACGGCGTTGTCACGATGACACGTTCGGCGCCGATTTCGAGAGCGTTCAGCGCTCGACCGGCTAAGTCAAGCGGACGGTCGGATTGCACTTGTGCCACGATCCAGAGGTTGTGGGCGTCGACCTGAAACGGTGGGCGGAACGACTGACCCGCCTCGATCGTAAACGAACCGTCCGCAGCCTGAATCGTGACCCCTTTCGTCGCCAGCGTACCTTGACTGACATTGGTCACCGGTGCAAGATGTTCCTGCCGACTGTAGGACGACCCGGCACAGCCGATCCCAAACAACACAAGCGCCACAATCAGCACCGGCACCAGCGTCGGAACGAGCTGATGGATCGATTGAAGACCGAGCACATATGATTGGCGTGAAGGCATAAACCCTCCTTGGGTTATGGTTGATGATGAGTTGAATACCGACGTACTATCTGACTATCTGATCCTTGCTGTTTCTCCCTCAAATCATTGTAGAGTTCGTACTCTTGCCGGGCTTCTCCATTTACCGTTTCAATCCATCCAACGCTTGTTGTGCTCGGAGCGTCCAGATATTGCTGATGGAGAGTCGGAGTTCCTCTTCAGCAAAGTCGCGGATGCCAAGCTCGAGAAGACAGATGCCTAACTCGCGATGAGGAAAGTAATCCACCCTCCGCCCGTCCGAAAGCAGGATGTTTTGTGTATCCCGGTCCCGCGCCTCGATGGCTTTCAGAAAGCGAGCGGCGGCTTCTTCATAGCGCGCCGCTTCCATCGCCCGGACTCCCTGCTCATACTGATCGAGCCACACAGGCTCACCAATTGCCGGTGGAGCTTCGACCGCATCGTGTCCGGTTTCGCGAGCGGCTTCATCCACATATTTCCCGCGTGGGTACGAACGAAGGTATCGCTTGAAAGCATAAAATCGTTGTAGCGATCGTGGCGCCTGCTTCGTCGCGGCGGCGTAGACATCGTCCTCCGATGTTGCCGCCATCCGTTGGCGGATCACGTGCGCATACCGCCCGCGGGGAAATGCCTCCAGATAGGAGGCATACGCCTCAGGCGTCTGCTGCTGGATAACCTCTAAGTAGAGTTGTTCTTCGTGCCGGTCTTTGGCCTTGAG
This sequence comes from Bacteroidota bacterium, assembly GCA_035574455.1. Taxonomy (GTDB): domain Bacteria; phylum Bacteroidota; class Ignavibacteria; order UBA10030; family UBA10030; genus DATLYT01. Next base: position 9,899 of record DATLYT010000129.1, on the reverse strand, counting down.
GGCGAAGATGCTGGCCGGGAATTCTTCAAGGAATTCCCGGTACGCGCTGGAGGTATTTGCCTGTTCGGCCTCCCTGAACGATGCAGCCTCCGCGCGTGCCCGGGCTTCCTTCATGCGAGATGAATTCGGATAACGTTCGACAAACGACCGGTAACCATCTGCCATGTTTTCTTGCGAAATCGCTTGCCATTCGCGTACTTCAAACTGCGCTGCAGCGGCCTGAAGAGCCTGGAGCTTTCGCTCTCGCTCCACCTCCTGCTCCCGAATGATGGCGTCGGCTTCTTCCATCCGGTGCCGCTGAATCTCCTGCGGCCAGCGTCGTTCCAACTCCTGCAAGCCCCGGTCGATTTTCGCTTTCAACGCATGGATATCGCCGTATCCTTCAGAGGAGCGCGTGGCTGCATTGGCCAAGCGAAGGAATTCCTCCATCGCCAGTTTTGCCTCCAGCAACTTGCCATCGGAGTCCAGCACTTTCGTCTTGAGTGCCTGCACGCGTGGAGTCTTCGTCCCGATGCTCGTTTCTAATTGCTGCAGGTAGGAGAGCGCCGAAGCGTAGTTCCCTTTTTGAAATTCCAGCTCGGCAGACTCATACAGCCGCCGAACATCCTGGGCAAGAACAGGCTGACCTGCAATAACACAGAGCGTAAGCCCGGCACAGAGAAGGAGGAAGAGGCTTTGCAGATTCATTTCACATTCACCGTGAATTCGTGGTCGTGGGATCCGGAAAACTCGCGAGGCCCGAAAACGCCTTCGATTTCTACGGTGAACCGGCTGCTTTTCCCCATCAACTGGGTCAACGCGAGCTTAACCTTATTCTCTCCACGCTTCAGCACGCAGAAATAGGTTGTCTTCCCACCCGTCCGATTGTTGACAGGACCGACATTGACACCGTTGACGATCAGGTCGTAGTAGTCGTCCTGCACAGAGTTCGCGTCGATGATGTAGAAGTAATACCGGTTGAGGCTGGTGGCTTCGGACCAGTAGTCGTTCTTGGTGTATTCCGTTACGCGAGACGCCTGCTGTTCAATGTCTTTGAGTTTGTCGGATAACGTCTCTTCGCCCTCTCCACTCTCGTACTTCTCAAAGCGTTCGGCAATGGCGCGCAGTTCTCCAAGCGGCCACTGCATTTTCGTGACGCGGAACGAATGAATCCGGATATCCTGCGCGAGCTTCCAATAGTGGGTAATCATCTTCAACTTACCCGCATCGTAGTTCCGCGGGAGACCGAGGTATTCTGTCCAGCCGCCGGTGGGGCTTTCGGCTGCCTGGTACGGTACTTTCCCGGAGCGTGCAAACAGAAGTGAGACGTTACCAATCTTGCGGGTAAACGTGCTCTTCAGGTGGGGTGCAGCTGAACCGATGCTTTCGAGCATGTTGTATTGACGACGAAACGCTGAGTAGTCTTTGTCGCCTAAACTGCCGAGCGAAACGTCCACTTCAAAATCCATGTATGTTGGCGCAATGGCATCAAACCGCTTGAGCAGGTCGGGATATTTTTGGAGTGCAGTGCGGGTTATCGTCTTGGTAACCGTTGCCCCTGTTTTCTTGTCGGGGTACCGGACTTCGTACCATCCGCTCGTTTGCCAGACAAAGCGGTCGTAACTGACCGGTTCGCCGAGCAACGACCACCAGTCGATCAGTAGTGTAGCACCTCCAACAAGACCGCGCGCGGCGATGCCGTTGCGTTCATCGAGCCAGGCTTCCGGGCGTAAGGGATTCGCCGCAGCGGGTGGAAGGCCCACGCGGTTTCCCCGGGAACTACCACGCAGGAAAAAATCCAACGTCCCGACATAATGGCTCTTCTTCTTGCTGACGTTTCCCTGTCCCAGAATAGAGGCGGGGAGGCAGACCACCACGAGCAAGGCAAGCAACCCTTCCCGTCTTACCATCCCGCCAAGGATTTTTTGGAGCTTCACAGCATTCTCCTCCGTTGATGCAGAAGCGTATGGGAAAAACAACTGGTGCAAAATAGTCGCAGGAGACTACAGGGACACTACAGAAACATGTAGAAGTGCAACGAGGGAGGAATTTCGCTTAGCGGAACAAGCGGATGAGCCGACGGCGGAAACCTTCACGCACTGCGGCACTGCGGCTGTTAACCTGGAGCTTTTCGTAGATGTGGCGGATGTGGTAACCGACGCCGTCTATGGAAAGGAACATCGCCTTGGCGATTGCGGCGTAGGACTTACCGTCGGCGAGATGCTCGAGCACCTCGCGCTCGCGGTCGGTAAGCATCGATTGCGGATCTTTTTTGACCGCCGCAGCCTGGAGCGATTCGATCACTTTGCGGGCGATGGCAGGCGACATCGGCGAGCCGCCGTTGTGCGCAGACCGGATCGCCTCCAACAGTTCGCTTGTGGACACTTTCTTGGAAAGATAACCGATGGCACCGTTCTGCAGCGACTCAAACACATTCTTGTCATCTTCGAACACCGTCGCCATGATGATCACGCTCTTGGGATACCGCTTCTTGATTTCCTTTACGCCCTCAATGCCCGACATGCCGGGAAGCTCAATATCCATGATCATGACGTCGGCCTCGCCGAGTTGCTTCGATTGCAGTGCTTCCTCACACGACCCAAACGCGGCAAGCACGTGCATATCCCGCTCAAAATCGATGATGGTCTTCCAGCTCTCCCGCATAAAGCGGTTGTCTTCGACGATCACAACTTGCAAAGGCGTAGAGTCAGGCTGATGCTTATCGGTTGTCATTTCAATACCAGAGTAGGATTTTTCTTCTCAAGGCACACTACAGACGTCTGTAGTTTTTCGAGCATTGGAGATAGACGCGTTGTAACCACCATAAAATGGAGTCTACGTACGCGATGACGCTCTTTGTTCTGGTGCATACCATCATCGTTGCACGTTTAAAGAGGAACCTGGACACGCCAACGCGTACCATTCCCCGCCGAAGACTCTACTGCCGCTTGGCCTTTCAACAACTCCACTCGCCTCCACACATTGCCAAGGCCATGGCCCTGAGAAATCGCTCTAGTGTCAAAGCCTTTACCATTATCGGTAACTGTTAACACGAGTGTTTTTTGAAGAACGCTCATTGTTACGATCGCCCGGGACGCCTCGGAGTGACGGACGAGGTTAATCAGCAGCTCTTTGAAAATCAGCCAGAGGTGTTGTCTCAGCTCGAGGCGTAGTTGCCCCGGGACGTTCTTATCAATCTTTAACTCATGCAGGATCCCACGACTCTCGAGGAGGTCGGCGGCGTAGCGTTCGCACCGGGAGAGGAACTCACGCCAATCATCGTGCCGCGGGTCGACCGACCAGATGATATCGGAAATCTTCTCTTTCGCTTCACGCGCACTTTCCGCGATCTGCTCAACATATCGCCCCGACCGTTCTCCCCCGCGCTTCACAGCATCCGAATAGAACGAAATGCTACTGAGCGTGCCGCTCAGGTCGTCATGCAGGTCGCGGGCAATTTTTGTTCGGAGTCGTTCTTCGCGCAAGGCCGCTTGCAGGCGAAGCCGAAATCCCATCCAGAGGAACGCCAGAAAAACCAGAATGGCGGACGCGCGAAACCACCATGTCTGCCAGAACGGAGCCCGGATGTGAATCCGCAGCGTCGCCCCATCGTTGTTCCAGACTCCATCACCATTACTGGCAAGGACGCGAAAGGTATACTCTCCCGGAGGCACGTTGGTGAAGTACGCTGTCCGACCGCTTCCTGCTGCGGTCATCGACTCGGTAAAGCCGATCAGCTCATGGCGGTACATTTGCGCTGCCGGCGCTACAAATTCCAGAGCGGCAAACTCGATCGAAAAGAAATTCTCAAAGTGTTCCAATTGAATGAAACCGTCTTTCACGGAGTGCTCTTCGCCGGACACCACAAGCTTGGTGATAACGACAGGAGGCACAAAGGGATTATTCTGAATCTCGTCTGGACGAAAGACGTTAAAACCGTTTACACCGCCGAAGTAAAACTCCCCCCGAGAGCTGCGAAAATATGCGCCGCCTTTGAACTCAAGTCCCTGCACACCATCCGACATGCCGAAATTCCGGAATGCTTTCGTGGCGGGATGAAAACGCGAGAGACCTCTGTTCGTGCTCAGCCAGAGATTGCCCGCATCGTCCGGTAGAATTCCGTGCACGATCGCATTTGCCAGACCGCTGGACTCATCATAATGTTCAAACATCTCTGTTCGTGGGTCAAATTTGTTCAAGCCGTGGTAGGTCCCCAGCCAGAGATTTCCTTCGCGATCTTCCACAATGGAATTCACGCGATCGGAGGAAATCGATGTCGCAACAGTGTCGTGAGGGAGGAACCTTCGGACCGTGCCCGTAACAGGGTCCAGGCGGTTGAGACCTCCTCCGTGCGTACCGATCCAGATCGCCCCGTGTCTGTCCTCCAAAATCGCCAGGATACGTTCATCGCTCAGGGATAACGGATTGTGGGGGTCGTGATGAAATCGGATGAACTCGTGTTTCCCCTGCGGACGATAGTTCAAGCCGCGGTAGGTTCCGACCCAGAGCCCGCCAGCCCGATCCTCATACAGCGTGAGGACACTATTGTTGCTGAGAGAGTTGGGGTTTGAGGGAACATGGCGAAAGCGGGCGATTTTTTTTCCCTCTGCTGACCAACGTTCCAGCCCGCCACCGTCCGTCCCTACCCAGATTGCTCCCTCGCGGTCTCGAAGAAGCGTGATGATTGCTTTACTGTTGAGTTTCGTTGGGTCGTTCTGGTCGTAAGGAATCGTCGTAAAGGTTAAGGAGGATGGATCAAAGATGAACAGCCCGCCGCGCTCTGTTCCAACCCAGATTCGACCGTGCCTATCCTCCGCGAACGAAAGAGTGACGGGAAACGCAAAGACTCGCCGTTGCTCAGAGGCAACTGGGTAACAGCGAAATTTCTCTCTATATTTTGAGAAGGAGCTGACGCCACCGGCATTAGTACCAATCCACATGACTCCCGCGCGGTCTTTGTACATGGTACGAATGGCATTATCACCCAACGAATTCGGCGTCTGTTGTTCTGATTGCGCAATGACGGAACGATCGAGTACCGGATCCCACACCAGAACACCATCGCTGAGTGTGCCGATCCAGAGTTTCCCTTCATCATCCTCTGACAATGCTTCAATCGACCCGGAAGCCATCGTCCGCGCGGCGGGGTTTCGAGGGCGAACAGTTTCATAACTGTTCGTGACGGGGTCCACCTTGAACAAACCTCGAGCGGTTGAACCTACCCACAGTACTCCACCTGCCCCTGCGTGAATTGTGGTGATGCGAACTCCCCAAAGAACGGCAGCGACCGAGCCGTTCTCTCTCAGTTGAAACAATCCATGGTCGGCGCCAACCCAGATCGTCCCGTGTTGATCCACTGCAAGCGACCAAATGGAAGAGCGAGTCGAGGCGGTTTCGTCGCTCGAATCATACCGAACCTGAACAAAATGTCCGGTCGAAGGGTCGAAACGGTTAAGCCCCCCATGCCGCGTACCAATCCACAACTTGCCAGCCCGGTCAAAACAAAGCGATAACACTTGGTCATCACTCAGACTGAATGGATTCGCGCCATTCTGCCGATAGAGACGAAACTGCCCTGTGGAGGGATCGAGCACGTTGAGTCCTCCACCGTCCGTTCCAAGCCAGAGCAAGCCAGAGGAATCCTCAACAATGGCACGAACATTCGGATGGGACAGCGTCGTAGCTACACCCGGTTGATGACGGTAAACGATGAATTGCATTCCATCGAAGCGATTGAGGCCATCCCGAGTACCAAACCAGATAAAGCCCTGCCTGTCCTGCAACATCGAATACACGGTCGACTGGGAAAGACCCTGCTCCGTGGAGAGCCGGTGGAACATCAGTGAGCGTTGTTGAGAAACCGTCTGCGAGGACAGAACTATCGACAGCAGCAGAGTAACTATAGCTGCCGTATAATGACGATTATGAAGGGTTGGATTCAACGAGATGGGTCGATACGTTGGATACGATTGGACAATCTGCGGCACACTCTCCTTCCTCAAATAATCTTGTTCAACGTACGGGAATTTCCCTCGGCGAGCAAGACTTTCGGAAAAAATCTGGATTTCCATCAGTTTGATTTTTCCGGACTCTTCCCTATCTTGTTTCGCTTTCTCTTGCTCAAGACCCGGCAGGTGTTGTCGAAAAGACGACATGATGAACCCTGCCGAGCTTCCATCAAGGAAAAAGGAGACGCACTCTGACGAACGCCGAGCTCGACCAACTTTGCATCAACACGATCCGTTGCCTCGCGATGGATGCTGTCCAGAAGGCAAAATCCGGTCATCCCGGCATGCCGATGGGCGCAGCACCGATGGCATATGTACTCTGGACCCGCCACCTCAAGCACAATCCGAATAATCCCAAGTGGTTCAATCGCGACCGCTTTATCCTCTCTGCAGGGCACGGCTGCATGTTACTCTACAGCCTGTTGCACCTGACAGGCTACGACCTCTCGCTTGATGAAATCAAGAATTTTCGGCAGTGGGGGAGCAAAACGCCCGGCCATCCCGAGTACGGCCATACGCCCGGAGTCGAGACCACGACGGGACCCCTTGGACAGGGTTTTGCCAACGGGGTCGGGATGGCGATTGCGCAACGCTACCTCGCGGCGCGCTACAACCGGCCGAACTTCGAGCTCATCAATTACACCATCTATGGCATTGTCAGCGACGGGGATTTGATGGAAGGAATCGCCTCGGAAGCGGCCTCGCTGGCGGGACATCTGAAGCTCGGCAACATCGTCTACCTGTATGACGACAACGAGATCAGCATCGACGGCAGCACCGACCTGACCTTTACGGAAGATGTGCTCAAGCGCTTCGAGGCGTACGGCTGGCACGTGCAAACGGTGGAGGATGGAAATGACTTAGATGCAATCGATGAAGCCATCCGCGCCGCGCGGGAGGATGAAGGCGAACTTCCATCCCTCATTCGCGTCCGGACACACATCGGCTACGGGAGTCCTAACAAGCAAGACACGGCCGAAGCTCACGGCGCGCCGCTCGGAGAAGAAGAAGTGAAACTCACCAAGCAGGCGCTGGGCTGGGATCCGGAAAAGACATTCTATATCCCGGATGAAGCTCTCAACCACTTTCGCAAAGCGCAAGCACAGGGAAAGAAGTGGGAATCCCTCTGGTATACACTCTTTGAGCGATACGAAAAGCATCATCCGGAACTGGCGAAAGAACTTCAGAAAATCTGGAACAGGAATTACGGTGACGAGTGGAAGAAGGCGATTCCAACCTTCAGTACCGATTCCGGGGCGCTGGCCACGCGCGAAGCCTCGGGCAAAGTCCTGAACGCCATCGCACCGCATCTCCCCTCCCTCATCGGCGGTTCGGCGGATTTGACCCCTTCCAACAATACCTATTTGAAGGAGATGGGTGAGTTCCAGCGAAGCTCGTACACCGGCCGAAACATCCGCTTCGGCGTGCGCGAGCATGCGATGGGCGGCATCCTCAACGGCCTCGCGTTGACCGACGGCATGATTCCCTACGGCGGGACGTTTCTGATCTTCTCCGAATACATGCGTCCGCCGATTCGCCTCGCCGCACTGATGGGCATCCGTCCGATTTACGTCTACACGCACGACAGCATCGGTCTTGGCGAGGACGGCCCAACGCATCAGCCCATCGAGCAGCTCGCCTCGCTCCGCTCTATTCCCAACATCACGGTCATCCGCCCTGCGGACGCAAATGAAGTTGCCGTCGCGTGGCAGGTTGCCATCGAGCATACGACCGGTCCTGTTGTCCTTGCCCTCACCCGCCAGAAACTCCCGCTCATCGACCGGACAAAGTTTCCTCCGGCAGAAAACCTCCGCAAGGGCGCGTACGTTCTCGCCGAATACGGCAGCTTCCCGGACATCATCCTCATCGCCACCGGCTCTGAAGTCCAACATGCCCTCGGTGCGTTTGAGATGCTGGTGAAAGATCAAATCACCGTCCGAGTGGTGAACATGCCATCATGGGAGCTGTTCGAGCGTCAACCGAAGGAGTATCGGGAGCAGGTGCTTCCCGCTTCGAGCAAGAAGCGTCTTGCGATTGAGGCAGGATCGCCGATGGGCTGGCACAAGTACGTGGGCGACTCCGGAGCGGTACTTGGTATAACGACCTTCGGCCACTCCGCTCCCGTTGATGTAGTGATGAAGCAGTACGGCTTCACAGCGGAGAATGTCTACAAGAAGGCGAAAGAACTGCTCACAATATAGAAGCCGTCTCAAAACGGAACGTCATTCTGTCGGGTTTTTTCTGAGAGTACTTCACTCCTTTTGCAAAACAGGATACCATCCATGAAACGACTTCTCACCATCATCATTGTCCTGATCTCTGCAACAAATCTCATGTTGCAGGCGGCCCAACGGCCAACGCTCATCCTTTTTATTTCCATCGATCAAATGAGGCCGGATTACCTTGAACGATATAAGGATCAGTACGTGGGCGGATTTAAAAAACTCATTCAGGAAGGAGTTGTGTATACCAACGCCGACCTTAATTATTCCGGCAGCTGGACTGCTCCGGGGCACGCCGCGCTTTCCACCGGCACATACCCGCGCAAAAACGGCATTATCTCAAACGAATGGATTGACCCTGTCACAAGGAAGACGGTATACTGCGTAAGCGACTTTTCCGCGAAACCCGTTGAGGGTGAGGGTGGAGGCTATTCTCCTCGGAACCTTCGTGAGACAACAATTGGTGACTGGTTGAAGTCTGCCTCTCCGACTTCCAGAGTGATTTCGATATCGGGAAAAGAGCGCGCGGCAATTCTTATGGGGGGCCATCACGCAGACTACGCATTCTGGTATGACCGCGAGACGGGTCATATGGTAACGTCCGATTATTACACACAACAACTGCCCGCATGGGCAAAGTCGTTCAATGCCTCCGAATGGATCAAACACAACGTTCCGGATGCTTGGACAAAACTGTTGCCGGAGGAACTCTACCTGTCCGATGGCCCGGATGAATTTGCGGCAGAAACACCATGGGGAACGCGCACATCTTTCCCTCACGTTTTCGAACCCGGGAAAAAAGAACGCTACCTCATGAACAGTCCCTATGGCGACCATCTCGTGCTGGCGTTTGCCGGCAAGGCCTTTCACGCTGAACAACTCGGGCAGCGCAACGTGACGGATTACCTCAGCATCGATCTTTCCTGCACCGATTACATCGGACACAATTTCGGACCGAACAGTCACGAAATGCACGACCACCTTCTTCGCCTGGATCGTGCGTTGGGTGCTTTACTTGACGAGATCGAACGCACCGTAGGACGCGACAAGATTCTTCTCGCTCTTAGCGCAGACCACGGAGTCCTTCCGCTGCCGGAGTATCTTGTTCAGTACCAGCATCAACCTGCGCGTCGAATTCTTTTCAACAAGGAAATCAAGCCTAAGATTGACGAGCTGGATCGCTCCTTGCAACAGCAGTTGGGACTGAGCGAGCCGGTGATTCAATCAAACGCGTTCTTGCACTACGCCGCCGCATCGAGCGTTGGAGTTGATAGCCTCACACTCGAGCAGCTCCTGCGGGAAGGATTGCTGAAGATTGAGGGGATTGCTGACGTCTACTTCCGACGCGAGCTCATCAACCCGCACACGCCATTCCGACCGTACCTCGACCGTTTTCAACGGAGCTACTATCCACCGCGCGGTCAGGACTTTATCATCCGTTATTGTGAATACTGCCTTGTGACATCCCAATCCACCGGTACTTCTCACAGTGCTCCCTACCGCTATGATACACACGTGCCCGTCGTCTTCTGGGGTGCGCATCTCAAAAGTAAAAGAATCGAAGACCCTATCTACACGGTTGACGTTGCACCAACACTTGCCAAGGTTGTCGGTATCGATTATCCAAGCACGGTGGATGGGAAGCCGTTAACGCAGATCATTCCACCAACAGGTGCACCAACAAAGTCGC
>DATLYT010000128.1:0-4343 GCA_035574455.1 Bacteroidota bacterium | reverse complement strand
GCCGACCCCATGATTTTGTCGAACGACTCGATCCGCTCTCGCTTCGCGCGGGAGTAAATGTTTTTGTCCGGGAACAGCGCATAGAGTGCCGAGAGGATGTGCAGTTGCACGGCCGTTAGGTCGATCGCATTGCGATCGATGACATGAATCTGCACGCCCTGGTAGCGCGTACCGTTGTCATTGAACGGCCGATAGAAGATGGGCCGGAACTCCACGCCGGCCAATTTCCTGCTGTTCAGATGGTTGGCGAGGGTCTGAGCATCAACCCACGCCGCGCCGACAAGCTCGAACGGCAATGTGTAGCCAATGCCGTGATTGACTGTGCCAAGCTCACCAAGAAGTCCCGTCATCACATAAAACATCGGCGTTGTCGAGCGCGGAATGTTGGGCGACGGAGGAATCCAGTGCAATCCCGTATCATCCCACCACATGGAGCGCTTCCAACCTTCCATCGGAACGACGGTGAGCTTACACTTCACACCGTCACCGAGCCAACCCTCTTCGTTAATCATGCGCGCTAACTCACCTGCCGTCATCCCGTAGACATAGGGAATGGGATACATCCCGACAAACGACTTGTAGCGCTCCTCCATCATTGGGCCTTCGACTCGTACGCCCGTTAACGGATTGGGGCGGTCGAGCACAATGAATTCGATGCCGCTTTCCGCGGCCGCTTCCATCGCATACCCCATGGTGGAGATATAGGTATAGGATCGCACACCGATGTCCTGAATGTCGTAGACCAGAACATCGAGGTCGCGGAGCATCCATCGGGTGGGTTTGCGCGTCGTGCCGTAGAGCGAATACACAGGCAAGCCGGTTGCTCGATCCGTGTAGTTCTCAACCAACTTCCCCGCTTCTGCATCGCCGCGCACGCCGTGCTCGGGACCGTAGAGCGCCACTAGCTGAACGCCCGGAGCTTTGAAGAGAATATCGACCGTCGATTTCAAGTCGGCTGCAACTCCTGTCGGGTTTGTAATAAGACCGACCCGTTTGCCACGCAAAAGATCAAAATTTCTTTCGCGGAGAACATCAATCCCGGTCTTGACCTTGGGCTGGGCAGAGACGCTCACGGAAAGAGTCAGGAGAAACAGCCACAGTCTTGGCCGCAACAACATCATTGTGCTCCCTCCCATGGCAGCGGCTTGCCGTCGACCATCCAATTCTTGACCCACGTGAGCTCGGCAAACAGCGACAAGACGCGAGGCAGGTTTTCCTCGGAGGGCGAGAAAAAATTCTGAAGAAAGTGTTGCTTCATCTCGTCTGGAGAATCTTTCACAAGTGTTCTCAGTAACGTCAAGGCTTTTTCTGTGCTCGTCTTGAACTCGGCTTCCATCTTAGCAAATCCCTCCGCATCTCTCCCGATTCGGCGCATAATCTCGAACGCCCGCGTCACAAACTTGGCATGGAAAACCGCATCCTCGATGATCTGCATTCTGTTGGACGCCCAAGCGAATTCCAACAACTGCCCAAGTTCGGATTTATGGGAAAACGACCGCCTGGCGTAGCGTTCAAGTTCATCGATGAAAGTTACAACCTCAGCACGAATTGTCATTTATTTCCCTCGGATGAGAAACATTACACAGAGTACCACCGAGTAACACTGGGGAACACTGAGAAACGCAGTCAAAGTTCTCTACTCGTGATTTCTTTGTGCACTTTGCGACTTCTTTGCGTCCTCTGCGGTTCCCTACAATACAATTTTGGGGAAGCGGCACTACCTCTGCTCACTTCACCATCCACTTTTTGAGCAACGCGTTAAGCTCCCGCGAGGACAACCGCGGTTGGTCATACATGCCGGCCGCTACTCTTTGCCGTAATGCCTCGAAGAGACACACGGCACAGGCGACGGAGACGTTGAGACTCTGAATCATCCCCATCATCGGAATCTGAACGTGAGCGTCCGCCAATTTCGCCGCTTCATCAGAAACACCCCGATGCTCGTTGCCGAAGACCAGCGCCACCGGCTTCGTCAAATCCTGATCGTACAACGAGGCCGAGCTCTCGCCAAGCCGCGTCGCATAAATCTTGAATCCTTCGTTCCGCAAAGCGGTGTAGCATTTCTCCACGGAATCGAACTTCCGCCGGGCCACCCACTTTTTGGCGCTCGCTGAACTTTTCTTCCCAATGTCCGGGAATTCTTCGTCAGTGTAAATCAACTGCACCTCCATCACGCCGACCGCATCGCACGAGCGCAACATGGCGCTCACATTGTGTGGGTCGTGCACGTTCTCGATCACCACCGTCAAATCCGGCTGACGATGGCGCAGCACGGTTTTCAATTTTTCGATGCGCCGCTCACTCGCCATCGGTACGCACAAGCATTCGTGAACGACGGTACGATTTCAACTGGAGCAAAAGCACGGCGGTAACTACGGCGACGGCTCCAACGAGCTGGACGCCGTTGAGTGCCTCACCGAGTGCGAGGTAGGCGACAACAATGGCCACTACGGGCTCCAATGTGCTCGCAATGCCTGCCGTTGAGGCTTCGAGCAGCTTCAAGCTTGCCATGAACATCGTATGGGGAATCAAAATCGACACCATCGCAAAAAACCAGAAGAGCGCCCAATCATCGATGCGGTAATGGTACTCGGCGATCACCCACGGCGGATTGACCACGAGCCAGAAGAGCGTCGCAAACCCAAAAGCATACGTCAACATCGTCCAGACAGAATATTTCTTGAGCAACTCCTTACTCCCGACAAGCATGTAGGCATATCCTAACGACGAACCGATACCGCTGACAATGGTCCATCCACGCAGTTGAATCGCACCGACGTCCCCACCGCTTACCGCTAGAAAACAGCCGACCAGCGCGAGCAAAAGCGACAAACTCTTTTGCACCGTGAGCGATTCCTCTTTTCGCACGGCGACCATGTAGATCATCACCAGCACGGGCGCGGTGTACTGCACGAGAATGGCTGTGGCGATGGTCGAGGCGTTGAAGGTATAGTAGTACGTAAAATTCGTTGCCGCCATGCCGATGACGCCGATGAGTACGAGTCGCCACAGGTCCTGTCGCTCAAAACGGAACACGGAGCGGTCGCGGAGAAGAAAATAGAGAGCGAACATCAAAAAAGAAAATGTCGCGCGCATCTGGACGAGGGTCACGGTATCGTAGTTGCGGGCGGCGAGGAGATGCTTGGCAAGCGATGCCGACCCACCCCAGAACAGCACCGCGCCGAAGACGAGCAGGTAGCCACGAAGTGCAGAACGCGACGTCACGTTATTCTTTCGGTCCTCCGTTCGAATCGGCAAGGTCGCGGAAGTAATCGCTCTGCTCCTGATCGCCCAACAGCTGGTACATCTGCGAGAGACGGAGGAGGAGTGCCTTCTTGTTCTTCACACTTCCGAGGCCATGTTTTAAGAACTCGATCAGCAGGTCGGCGGGAGGGATGTTGAGGTCGGGGTCGTAACAATCGCAGGCGTCGAGGTATGGGTCGACCTGCGTCGGGTCGGCCTGCGCGGCTTTCCGGTAGTATTTGATAGCAAGCTCGAAGTTGTCGTACGAAGAATAGGTAACCTCGAAGACGCTGGCGAGCCACATGTAAACATCGTACGCGATGGCGGGAAATTCTTTGGCTAACTTTTCGCCGAAAAGGCACAGCTCGTCCGGACTGAGAGAATGATTCCAAAAGAGAAGGCGATACAGCTCAACGTCCTGAAGCCCTTGCGCGAGAGCATCCTCGAACGCATCGAAGAGCTCGTTGAAGTCGGTTGAGTTAGCAAACTTAAAGCGGATCTCATCCGGCGTGTATCGGGGCATGCGGTGTCCTCGAAGGGACGCTTCGTTTGCGGAAAATTATTCGGAGCAAAGTAAGCAATGATGGAGGGAAATGCAAGGAAAGATACAGCAGAGGTCAGAAGTCCGACGACAGAGGACAGCGGTCTGCTGCAGCGATTGATGAATGGCGTTTCTGACTTCTGATGTCTAATTTTTAACTTCTTTCCCTCTCACTTCACCACCTTCCCGAGCACTTCCAACAGCTTCGCCAGCGTGAAGGGCTTCTCTAAGTATTCAGCGGCGAGGTCCGACTTCCACGCCCCCGACGCCTGCGCCGCACTCGTCATCATGATCACCGGAATCGACGCCGTGGCCGGATCGTCCTTCAGGTTCTGAACCATCATAAAGCCGTTCATCACGTCCATCTGCACGTCACTCAAGATAACATCCGGCTTGTGCTGTTGAGCCATTTCGAGACCCATCATCCCATCCTCGGCCTCGATGACACCCCAGCCTTTGAGTTTGAGTTGAGAAGCAATGGACATCCGCCACGAGGGTTCGTCATCGACAATGAGAATCTTTTTCATGCGGCTCTCCTAAATGATTGAACGGAGGGAGC
>DATLYT010000127.1:0-4817 GCA_035574455.1 Bacteroidota bacterium | reverse complement strand
TTCGCCCACACTGCACAGTATGACGCGATGATTGCTTCGTATTTCGACAACCTCAACCCGAAGCGCGACCTGCCGGAGCGATTGGTTCTCTCGTATCGAAAGTCTCAATCGCTTCGCTACGGCGAAAATCCTCATCAGTCTGCCGCGCTGTACGGAGCCTTCGATTCCTACTTCAAAAAACTGCACGGCAAGGAGCTGTCGTACAATAATATTCTCGACATCAACGCCGCAGCGCTGCTCTGTGCGGAATTCGATGCGCCTACGGCCGTCATTATTAAGCATAATAATCCCTGTGGGGTTGGGTCGGGAGAGACGGTCCTCGAAGCCTACGAAAAAGCCTTAGAAACCGATAAAAAGTCGGCGTTTGGAGGAATCGTCTGTGTCAATCGACCCGTCGACATGGGCTTAGCGGAAACGCTTAACGAGCTGTTTTTGGAAGTCGTGATCGCGCCGGACTTTGAACCCAAGGTGCTCGATGTCCTGATGAAAAAGAAAGACCGGCGGTTAATTCAACAACGTGGCAACATGCGGAAGATGCGCGACTACGACCTCCGCAGTGTGGCCGGCGGTGTGCTGGTGCAGGACCCCGACCAGCATCGGATCTACCCCGATCAACTCAAGGTTGTCACGCGGCGAAAGCCGACCGATGATGAGATGCTTGCAATGCTCTTCGCGTGGAAGGTTGCCAAGCATGTGAAATCGAATGCCATTGTGTATGCACGCGGCGACCGGACGCTCGGCATCGGCGCGGGGCAGATGTCACGCGTGGATTCTTCGCGCATTGCCGCGCTGAAGGCGTCCGATGCCGGACTCGACCTCCGCGGCTGCGCAGTCGCTTCCGACGCGTTCTTTCCGTTCGCTGACGGTCTGTTGGAGGCTGTGAGAGTTGGCGCAACAGCGGTAATTCAACCGGGCGGCTCCGTGCGCGACGAAGAGGTCATCAAAGCGGCAGACGAGCACAATGTCGCAATGGTTTTTACTGGCATAAGGCACTTTCGACATTAAATTAAGAAAAATGAAATCTATAAAGTATAAATCCGGAGATAAGGTTGTGAGTAATACAACGAAGAGTATAAGGGAACAGCTTGCTCTTTTCGAAACCAACCGAAATCTGGATTTCAAGGGCTCAGACACGCAATATAGTACTCACGCTTTACATACTTATGTAGCCGCGATGGTTCCGCAGCTCGCTGAGGCTTTAGTAACCACCTTTACTCCACGGGGAGAGCGGGTGCTTGATCCATTCTGTGGGGGCGGAGCAGTGCTAGTTGAATGCGTTCGACATGGGCGGAAAGGAACTGGTTCTGATATAAATCCCCTTGGGGTTTTAGTTTCAAAGGTTAAATCAACTTTTATTGAGAGAAAACCTCTTCAGGAAGCATGCCAATACGTAAAAACCCATGCACTAAGAAATATCAATGGTTCCATTGCATTCCCTGAGGAATACAACGTAGATTATTGGTTTCTTCCACGGACCATGGCTGAGCTAAGTGCATTGATTAGCGTGATAAAAAAATGCGAGCGAACAGACAAATTCTCAAGAGATATAATTGATGCGCTGAAGGCTATATTTTCAGCAACTGTTCGAGATGTTATGCTTACCTATAGGAACGAGGTCCGATTAAGAAGGTTAGAACCTCAAGACTTGCAAAGATTTCAACCAAACGCATTTGAGAGCTTTGCTCTCCGTAGTCGCTTAGCTATTGAACGGATTCCGAATTTACCTAGGAATGCACGCACTGTGGTGGAGTGCCACCCCGTTCAGCAACTTCCTTTTCCAGACAAGCACTTTCATTCAATTATCTGCTCTCCACCCTATGGGGATGAAAGAAATGGCGTTTCATACCTTCAATTTTCAAAATACATGCTTTATTGGCTCGGTTTTTCACGAGCCTCGGTGATGGAAGCAAGAAAAAGAACTCTGGGTTCAGAACACGTTGAAATTAACGTACCCTCAGAAACTTTAGAAAAAGTCTCAAAACTGATCTTAAAGAATGACTCAGATTTGAACTGGATCAATTTCTATAAAGAATATTATCTTGGTCTACAACAAATGATTCGAGTTACCAGGGAAAATATCATCATAGTGATTGGTAATCGGATTTTAAAACAAACTGTGGTAAAAAATGGAAAGATTACCACTGAGATCATGCACAATCTTGGATGGCGTCTAAAGCAACATTTTGAACGAACTCTTCCATCCAAGCGCTTACCAAAACTCAGACGCGAGGCAAATCATGGTTTTGGTGGTGCTATTGATAAAGAAGACATCTTAATCTTTACTCCAAGAAACAAATGAGCCAATTAGAAATCGATAAACTTCAACAGCTTCTTGTAATATTACTAGAAGCAAACAAAATGGAACGAGTGAAGCAGTGGGCTCTCCACGTTGCATTTCAATACGCGTTGGAACGATACCCAAACGTCAACAGCACCGAATTATGGACTACCCTCAAGAGAATATATACGAGCAACCTACGTCTTTCATTCCCCGACCAAGAAGAGCCTGGCCAATCTTATCGAAGAGCAAGCGGTGATGCCTTTGAAACGTATTTGATTGAGTATCTTAATAACATACCTTTCTTAGAAAAAGCGGGCATTCGCGCCCTTAGACTGAAAGGTGAGGCATTCTCAAACTTCATTCGCTCCCTGGGTTTCTCGCCTAACGACATGCGTGAAAAGGATGTTGATATTTTCCTTCAAGGCATTACGTCAAAGGGGAACGTAAAAATCTTCGGCGCAATCTTTCCCAAAGCAAGTTATGCTGAAAGAATCCGAGCTGATGAAGGAGCAAGCAGAAAGCTCATGAGTAAGGGTTTGCTCAGTCTCACAGTAACGCTTGATGCACGGGATGAGCTTGGTTCTGAAGAAGCCCCGTCGGTTAAGCGTCGTACCATAAACAATGGCGCTTTCGATGCTTGTTTTTCTTTTAACAAGGAAACTAAAGAGGGGGGTCGTATTAAGGTAATTGATCCACGCATTAAAAATCCCACCGCCAACGCTTTAATTAAAACTATTCTTGAAGCCTGGAAAGAACATAAATAGACATGGGCATTCTCAATTTATTCTCTTCCGACATCGCCATCGACCTTGGCACCGCTAACACCGTCATCTGGATGAAGGGCAAGGGCATTGTGCTGAACGAGCCGTCGATTGTCGCGTTCGACCGCAACACGAAAAAGATTGTCGCTCTCGGCAACGAAGCACGGGAGATGGTCGGCCGCACACACCGCGACATCCGTACCATCCGACCGATGAAGGACGGCGTGATTGCCGACTTCGAGATCGCCGAAGGCATGCTGCGCGAGTTCATCCGGAAGATTAGCGTCGGGTGGGTTCCGAGTCGCCGCATTGTTGTTTCGGTTCCCTCAGGCATCACGGAAGTGGAAAAGCGCGCCGTGCGCGACTCTGCCGAGCATGCCGGAGCGAAAGAAGTGCACCTGATTCCCGAGCCGATGGCGGCAGCGATTGGCGTCGGGCTGGATGTCGACGCACCCGTCGGCAACATGGTCATCGACATCGGCGGCGGGACGACGGAAATTGCGGTCATAGCGCTTTCCGGCCTCGTGAATGAAGAATCCATCCGCATCGCCGGCGATGAGATGAACAACGCCATCGTCCAGTTCTTCAAGCGGAATCACAACATCCTCATCGGCGACCGAACGGCCGAGGCAATCAAGTGCGAGGTCGGCTCAGCCATGCCGCTCAAAGAAGAGATCACCATTCAGGTCAAAGGCCGCGACCTTGTGAATGGCGTGCCGAAGACGACGGAGGTCAGCTCGGTCGAAATTCGCGAAGCGCTGAACGAGCCGATTGCGCAGATTGTCGAAGCGGTGAAACTGACACTCGAACGGACGCCGCCCGAGCTTTCTGCGGACATTCTCGACCGCGGCATCATGCTCACCGGCGGCGGCGCGCTGCTCAAAGGACTCGATGAGCGACTGCGACTGGAAACCAACCTTGCCATCCATGTTCCCGAAGACCCTCTCACGGCGGTAGTGCGTGGAGCCGGAAAAGTGCTGGAAAACCTCTCGCAGTACTCAAAAGTCTTGGTCAAGAGCAGGCGGTACGATTAAACGATCGGCGCGGGAGAAGGTTCATGATTGATGGTGTGTGTTGCAACATTACCCGTTAGACAAACGTTACAGATGGATGTCTTCTTCTGATGCCTGACTTCTGCTTTCCATGCTCGAACGGCTTTATTATCTCCTCCTTGTTTTCAAAGAGTACATCATCCTTGCAGGACTGATTGTTGTCTCTCTCGTCCTTCTCGTTCTCAATGACAATCCGCAGGTTCGCCGAATACGGACGCTCGCCACAGTTTCGTTGGGTGTCGTACAGGAGCAGCTATCGTCAATCCCTTCCTATTTTTTCTTAAAGAGTGAAAACGAAACGCTCCGCCGTCTCAACGTTCAGCTTGCCGATGAAGCCAGCAAGCTTCGAGACGCGCGTCTCGAAAATATTCGGCTCCGGCAGTTACTTGGACTCAAAGAGCGTTCGACCGACAGACTCATTGCTGCGCGCGTGGTGAACAAAAATCTTACGCTCTCGCGCAACACCTTGACGATTGATGTGGGCGAAGCGGACAGCGTCAAGCCGATGATGCCGGTCATCAACGAAGCGGGCGTCGTAGGGATGGTCATCGCAACGAGCAAACACTACGCGATGGTGAATCTCCTGTTGAATACGTCGTTCCGCGTGAGCGCAAAAGTGGAACGTTCCCGCGTGGACGGCATTGTCGCGTGGGATGGGAACAACCTGCTCCTGAAAAATGTCGTGAAGACGATGGATGTCGTTCCGGGAGATGTTATCTTAAC
>DATLYT010000126.1:0-2950 GCA_035574455.1 Bacteroidota bacterium | reverse complement strand
CCCGTCTTCATCGACGGCGTGTGGCAGCTTGCACAGCCAATCGCTGAAAAGATCCGCTCGCCTTCTTGCACCTCGCTGGTGATGGGTCCACGCTTTGGCGGCGCGAGCGTGCGGAGATAGGCCACGACATCATCCACAACCGACGCGGGTAATTCGGGATCGGGCGCATCATCACGCACCGAAATGCCGGCTTGAGGGTGAGCATTCTCTGTCGGCAGATAGTCTGTGGTGATACCGATATCCTGCTGATAGGCTGTGACAACTTGCTGTAACAAGAACGCTACACCCGCTTTGCGCCCGAATCTGCCGAGATACGGGCCTGCACCATTGCCCACGTAAGCCGGTGCAGAGACCCAGTTGGGTCGGCCGGAGATTCCATCGCCATCGGCGTCGTTTGGGTCAGCGCGCCTTAGAATTTCACCGTCAGGAATCGCTTCGATCAAGCCGAGGCCAAAGACGATCGGTCCGCTGCGGCGTGAAACAGCGTTGGCGTGCGCGGGCAGAACTTCCGGCATGACGCCGGGTATGCTCCGTTCTTGCAATTGCGGCCCTCCCTCCCCCAACAGCGGGTCGAACGAACTGCCGTCCCACCGGCCGAACCTGATCAGATTCGTGCGCGGATTTCCCTTTCCATCGCGCGGATGACACGCTTCACACGAGGGTTGGTTGAAAATGGGACCCAAGCCTTCTTTGACGGTGAAGATTTTCGCGAAGCCTTCATCGCCGCGCGCAAAGGCGGCACGCTCTTGCATCGTTAAGCCTTCTAACGGCTCATCGAACGCCTCACCCGGCTCTGGAGCTTCCGTGAACAGAGCTTCACACGAGGCAACAAGCACAGACAGGACAAGAGTGATGAATATGGAATGTCGATCTCTCATCCCCTGCTTCCTCAAAACGTTCCTCCAAAGAACTGGTACAACAGCAAGATGTTCAAACCGATCACCAATACTGCCGAGGCGACGGCGAGGATGTTCGTGAGTCTGCCGTTCCTCAGCTCGCCCATGATCTCTTTGCGCATCGTGAACATAATCAGCGGGATGATGGAAAACGGCAGCTGCATACTGAGGACAACCTGACTGAGCACAAGGACATCGATTTCGTTCAAGCCAAGGGCAATGACGATAAGCGCCGGTACCATGGTGATGAAGCGCCGGAGCCAGAGGCTCATCTTGATATCGAGAAACCCTTCGAGCACGATCTGGCCGGCGATTGTTCCGGTCGTAGAAGAAGACAATCCGGCGGCGAGCAGGGCAATAGCAAAGGCATAGCTGGAGAGACTACCGAGGAGGGGCTCTAAGGTACGATGAGCGTCTTGAATCGACTCGACCTGGATGCCATTCGCGAAGAAGACCGCCGCCGACATGACCACCATGGCGGAGTTCACGAGCCAGGACATGTTGAGCGCAAACACCGAATCGAGTACAGCAAAACGAAAGAGTTTCTTCTTCTGAACAACGGTCGGTTCACCTGTCAATCGCGTTTGGATGATCCCGGAATGCAAGAAGAGGTTGTGTGGCATCACCGTGGCACCTAACATCCCCATGGCCACAAAAATACTTTCAGAGCTCAACCGAGGCACAACCATCGCCGTGGCAACCTGACCCCAGTCGGGTTTTGCGAGAAAGATTTCGATCACATAGGCAAAGCCGATGATCGCGACGAGGCTGATGATGACGTATTCCACCGACCGGTAGCCGAAGCGGTACAAGCCGAGGATCAGAAATACCACAACGCCGGTCAGGAGTCCCGCACTGAACATCGGAATACCGAAGAGGATGTAAAACCCGATCGCGGCGCCGAGGAACTCGGCAATGTCGGTCGCCATCATCGCCGCTTCCGCCATAATCCAGAGGAAGAAATTCGTGCCCTTCGAGTAGTGCAAACGGCAGTTCTCTGCCAGACTTTTCCCGGTGACAATCCCCAACCGTGCCGCCATCGTTTGCAAGAGGATGGCCATCAGATTGCTGACCAAGAGGACCCAGAGCAGCGTGTAGCCGAAGGTCGAGCCGCCCGCGATATTCGTGCCCCAGTTTCCGGGGTCCATGTAGCCGACGCTGACGAGAAATGCCGGCCCGACGTAAGGGGTGATTTCGCGCCAGCGAACCTTTCGCACCGTCTGAGCAGTATCGACGATCTTTTCAACTGCTTCTGATATG
Organism: Bacteroidota bacterium; assembly: GCA_035574455.1. Taxonomy (GTDB): domain Bacteria; phylum Bacteroidota; class Ignavibacteria; order UBA10030; family UBA10030; genus DATLYT01. Next base: position 794 of record DATLYT010000126.1, on the reverse strand, counting down.
ACTTGTTGAGGAGACATTGTTAAGTTAGAATTCAGATTGCGGAGTGCAGGTTTATGGCCTGCCTGACGCGCTATTCTACAAAGATGTTCTGTGCCAACTTGGAGCTGATGAAGCGTTCCTTCCCGCCGATCTCGACCCGCAACGAACCGTCAAATTTGATTTTTTCCTTAACCTTAATCTTTTTTCGCAGTGCAATCCCTAACTTCGAGGCATATTTGAGAATGTCGGGGTCTTCGTCGCTCACCCGTGCAACCGTGACAAACTTTCCCGGCTTCGCCTGGGCAAGTGTTTTCCTGTTCGCAACGGTGACTTTACCGTCCGGGGAGGGAATCGCATCGCCGTGGGGATCTTGGGTGGGGTACCCAAGTGCGGCATCCAGACGCTGTTCTAATTTTTCTGATGTGATATGTTCAAGACGTTCTGCCTCTTCGTCGATTTCGTCCCAGTTGTACTTGAGCACCTCGACTAAAAATAGCTCCCACAACCGATGACGCCGGATGATTCGCAATGCTTTTCGCCTGCCCTGCTCGGTCAGTTCCACACCACGGTAGGGCGTGTATCTCAGGCTTCCCTCCTCCGCTAATTTCTTGATCATTTCCGAAACGGAGGGTGGCGAGATTTGCAGTTTCTCGGAAAGCAGGGAGGTGGTGACTTTCCCTTCGGACTCCTGGAGCTTGTAAATGTTCTTCAGGTAGTTCTCAACCTGTTCGCTCGGCATGATTCTCCTAAGAATAAATTTAGGTTTACCTAAAAATATAAGAAGGCACGCTGAATGTCAAGTACTTTTTCTTGCC
>DATLYT010000125.1:0-3166 GCA_035574455.1 Bacteroidota bacterium | reverse complement strand
ATGCGCCCCACCGGCGAACCAAGAAAAAGACCAATGATGAGCGTAACGGTCAATGCTCCCACTATGGCTCCCTGGACTGTACGAAACTTCTTCCAAATGATACTTGCCATCGTGGGCAACGCCATCATCGGTCGTCTTTTTCCGTGTTGGGATAGGCTACGGCAATCTAAAAACTGCTCAAAAGTAAGTAATTAGCGAGGGAAAGTCAACAAACCGTTGAAGACGGGCTGATGACCATAATCAGCAGAACTTCCGCCTGTTTCCGAGCTCGGGCTATCATCGCGAGAGAGCAGGTCCGTGCTCTCACAACTCATGCTGCTAGCCAGGGTGCTGAAATTCGAGCCGGTTCCGCGACACAGTGCATGCATGACCTTTCCGCTGACCATTACAAGTGGGACGTCGCAAGCAACCCAGGTTGAATCACCTCCAATTTCACCGTATATTGCGGAGCCCCCGTTCTCACGCATCATTGATATTCCCCGAGACCAATCAGAAAAAGAGAATTCCATGAAAGCAGATGGGTTTATTAAGGCACTCTTGCCGAAGGACGACAAGTTTTTCGGCCATTTTGAGCGTGCCTCTGAAAATTTGATTACCGCAGCGCGTATCTTCAAAGACCTGATGTCGAACTCAATGTCCAAAGAAGAGCGTGCACAGAAGATTCGAAAGATCGAAGAACTCGAGCACAAGGGAGACGAGGTAACGCATCAGATCTACAATGATCTCGGTACTACGTTTGTCACTCCTCTCGATCGCGAAGACATTCATCAGATTGCCTCAAAGCTCGATGATGTTCTCGACTATATTCACGGCGCAGCCACGCGCATCGTCCTCTACCGTGTCGAGACAATCTCACCGGAGCAGGAGCGACTGGCCTGCATGATCTATGACGCAGTAGAGGAGCTTCACAAAGCCATTGCCCGGCTGCGCGACCTGAGAAGCGTTGAGGCAATCCGTGAGTCACTCGTGAAAGTGAACAGCATCGAAAACGAAGCAGATGACCTCTTCGAGCGTGCTATCGCCAATCTGTTCGAGACGTGCAAAGACCCCATCCTTCTCATCAAGACAAAAGAGCTCCTTGTGAGCCTGGAGACTGCAACCGACAAATGTGAGGATGTCGCAAACGCGATCGAGAGCATCATCGTCAAGAATGCATAGCATGCACAGCACCGCTCTGCATTTTCCTGTCCCATCAACTTCCAACCGTTCAGTATGCTGACTCTTGTCGTCGTCATTATTTTTATGGCGCTGCTGTTCGACTTCCTCAACGGAATGAACGACGCAGCCAACTCCATTGCTACAATCGTCTCCACACAGGTTCTGAGTCCGCGTGCCGCCGTGTTGTGGGCGGCGTTTTTCAATTTCATTGCGGCGTTCGGGTTCGGTGTTCACGTGGCCACCACCATCGGGAAGGGAATTGTTGACGTGCGTATCGTGAACGAGTACCTAGTGCTCTCAGGACTCGTCGGGGCGATTATCTGGACTCATCTCTGTACGCAAATCGGCCTTCCCATATCCGTCTCGCATTCACTCATCGGGGGAATCGCAGGGGCTGGAGTTGCCAGAGCGGGGTTTGAAGCCCTCGTGCCTTCGGGAATCACCAAAGTAGTCATTTTCATCTTCCTCTCCCCACTGCTGGGAATGTTGCTTGCATTTATTTTCATGGTAGGTGTTACATGGCTCGTCAGAAACTCGTCTCCGCATAAAGTGGATCGGGCGTTTCGAGTCGGGCAGCTCATTTCGTCTGCAGCTTACAGTCTCGGTCACGGCACGAACGATGCACAGAAAACTATGGGCATCATCGCGCTCGTTCTTTTCTCCTCAGGATACCTGGGCGAGACGTTCTACGTTCCGACATGGGTGATCCTTTCAGCGCATGCGGCCATCGGGTTGGGCACGTATCTCGGAGGATGGAGGGTCGTTCGAACGATGGGTATGCGGCTGACGCATCTTCGTCCGATTGGGGGATTTTGCGCAGAGACTGCGGGCGCCTCACTGCTCTTTGGGACAGCGCTCGCTGGCATCCCTGTCAGCACAACACACACCATCGCCGGTGCAATCATGGGCGTTGGGGCTACACGCAGGATTTCTGCCGTGCGCTGGGGAGTTGCAGGAAGGATCATCTGGGCGTGGGTACTGACCATTCCAGCAACCGCCATCGTGGCAGCAGTTACCTACTGGACAATCGAGGTGGTACAGAGGCTGTTGTGACCAAACGGACTGCTGAGGATAAGCCGCGCTCCCCCAACCGCTATTTTGTCTTCACAAACTTCAACGCAGCCGAGTTGATGCAGTAGCGCAGGCCCGTGGGTTTCGGGCCGTCGTCGAACACATGGCCTAAGTGGGCGTCGCAACGCGCACACAACACTTCCGTCCTCACCATGAAGAAACTCCTGTCTATTTCTTCTTTGATATTTTCTTTTGCGACGGGGTGAAAGAAGCTTGGCCAACCTGTTCCAGATTCAAACTTGGTGTCCGAGCTGAACAGATCGGTTCCGCAGCATACGCACTGGTACAGTCCGCTTTCGTGGTGCTTCCAATACCCTCCTGTGCACGCACGCTCGGTTCCTCTCTTGCGCGTAATCTCAAATTGCTCGGGAGTTAGAATTCTTTTCCATTCCTCATCACTCTTCACCACCTTGTCAACCTCGATGTATCCCTTCTTCTCGACCGAATAGAGTCTGATTTTCGGTCCGCCGGCGTTAGCCATGGCTACCCCCAATGCAATGAAGATGAGGAGCAATCCGAAGATTCGTTCCATACCACTCGCAACCTCTGGTGAAATTGTTTGATGATCCTCTTTTTCATGCTACGAAAAGATTCCTTTTCTACCGGAGGTGAATTCATCCGGACGGACGGCACGCTGCGGAGCAATAATCACCCACTCCCGCGTAACGATGCTCTGTCGCAGTTCATTCACCATATTCCTTACAGACACGCCAGAAAACCGGGGCAATTACGCCTCCAGTTTGGCATCCAGCGTGATTTTGGCCGTGAGGGACTTCGAAATGGGGCAATTGGCTTTCGCGTCGTTGGCGCACTCGGCAAACTTTTCCGGCGAGATCCCCGCGATCTTTGCTCGCAGCTCGAGGTGACTTTCGATGATAGCACCCTGATCCAGATTGACGGTGCATGTTACGTTCAAACTGTCGGGTGTGAAGCCTGC
>DATLYT010000124.1:0-10752 GCA_035574455.1 Bacteroidota bacterium | reverse complement strand
CACCAATCCATTCCGATCGGTTGTCCCGGCGGCGGGTCGGCAGGTCGGGGGAGGGCGATCTTCTTCGGATCCTCCTGAAACAGCTTGATCTGCGAAAGGGCAAACGCATAGTGTGCTCGCTGGTTTGCCTCTCTGGTAGTCTTAAGCTGCTGTGTTAACCAATTCTTCAGCTCCTCGATCTTGCTCGATGCGATTGCCCGCACCTGCACAAGCGCCGACTCGTTGGCAGCAAGGCTCATGAGATGGTAGAGGACAACGTTATCGATAACGCGCTGCACCTCGGCGCGCTCTCCAGCTGCGCGCTTGGATTTCCACGATGCGTTCAAGACTTGATCAACGACTTCTCCGAATCCCGGATATCGGTTATCTGCGGCGTTGTATTCTACCAACCGCGCAGCGCGTTCGTGCTGAAGAATGAGACTGACGGTATGCGTGGCTGCCGCTTCCACGGGGGCGAGTGGGTCGAATGTTACGCCCGTCCGGCCCCGGAAGAGCTCGCGATGTCGGTCGTAGCCATACGCGCGGGGAGGAATCAACCTAGCAATCCGGTCCGGCAGGTGAAGAGCTTCCGGCGAAAGAGTATTGAGCAGTGCCGTCAACGCTCGTTGTTGTTCTTCGGGCGGAACGAGTTCTGTGATCGTTTGGCCATCGCCGCGAAGGGCAAAGGTGTACGACATACCGCCGAGAACTTTTGCCGCAGCTTCGACCTGGTAGCGATGACCCATGTAGAGAGGAACGAGAACCTCTTCCAACGTCGTCATTGGAGCGCCGGGGCGGATGTTGTTCTCGCCAAATCGAGCTAACGCGATCCGGCGGACGTTCATCACGCGGTTCAATTCATCAACCGCATTCGTTCCGTTATCCCACAAATGCGTCGTCGGATGAGCACTACCCGGAGGTCGAGCATCTTGGTCGGTGAGAAAGATCAACCCGCGCTTCATCGCCTCTGTAAGAATCTTGTTCAGTGCCCCCTGCTCATCCGTGCCTGCGGGAAAATCCTGATAGCCGTAGGCAATGGCAACTTTGTCCCATTCGCCAATTCCCGCTGCGTATGCAGTCGAGAGGTCGAGTGTTCCATCGTTATTGATTTTCACGAGCGGGTGCGGATAATCCATGACGGACGCGCGGTTGGCCGCGCTGGAGATGTAGTTGTGCACGAGACCCAACGTATGCCCGACTTCGTGTGCTGAAAGCTGACGCAAGCGCGCTAACGCCATCTGCTGCATGGCAGGGTTAAGCGGTTTGCCCTCTTCATACGGTGCGAGTAAACCTTCCGCGATTAAGTAATCCTGCCGCACGCGGAGCGAACCGAGCGAAACGTGACCCTTGATAATTTCTCCTGTCCTCGGGTCCGTCACCGTTGAGCCGTACGACCAGCCGCGTGTTGACCGATGTACCCATTGAATCACGTTATACCGTACGTCCATCATATCGGCACCCTCGGGCATCATCTCCACGCGGAACGCGTCCTTGTAGCCGGCGGCTTCGAAGGCTTGGTTCCACCAGCGCGCGCCCTCGAGCAAGGCCGACCGAATGGGTTCCGGCGTTCCGCGGTCGAGGTAGTACACAATCGGCTGAACGGGTTCACTCACCGCCGCCGAGGGATTCTTTTTCTGTAGCCGGTGTCGTGCGATGAAGCGCTTCGTAATAGACTCACTGATCGGCGTCGCGTAGTCCATATAGCTGATGCCGAAGTAGCCGGCTCGAGGGTCGAATGCGCGCATTCGGTAGTTGGCATCCGGCAGCTCGATGAAGGAATGACGCTGGCGGACGGTGATGGCTTGCGGCGTCGGCACAACTTGTCGCACCCATCCGCCCGGGTCGTCGCCGACGAAGGTCAGCATAACCTCAACCTCCGTGTTCTTTGGAAAATTCTTGGTGCGCGGCAGATAGAATGCGCTCCGGCTCGCTTCGAGGCGGTAGCTTCCCTGGTTGGTTCTTCTGAGTGTGCCGATTACGTCATGCGCATCGCGGAGGTAGAACGCACTCGCATCAACCAGCACGCGGTTTCCCTCCTCAGCCGTCACATCAAAACCCCAGAGTACGGATTGGGCGAAGGCATCGTCCACGGCACGGCGCTCATCGGGATTATCTGTGATGGCGCGGTAGCTGTAGTTCGGTTGGATCAAGAGCACGCGCGGACCGCTGCGCTGGAATTTCACCACGCGATCCTGCCCGAGCTGTCCGCGATCAAGCCCGATGTCATTCGAACCGACACCGGCCGGTAAGGAATTGACGTACAGGAATTCCGTATCCCATTTGTCGATCTCCAGCCAGATTTTCCCGCCCTTGGCATCCCAGTAGAAGGTGATGTAACCGGGGAATTTCTGCATGCCGGCAGTCTTTTCGGCGATTGGTCCCTGATGCTGACCAAAAGCCATAAGGGTGAACGAGACAAGCGCGATAATGAGACGCATCATAGAATCCTCCTTGCGAAAAGTGTTTATGATCTCGATAGAAGCTGAGAATGAATCTGGATACTCGAAAGACGCTCCTTGACTTGGGAGACGGAAAGAATGCCCTCTTCTGTTATAATGCCGGAAAGCAACTCCAACGGAGTTCGGTCAAAGTAATAATTCATCACGGAAATTCCCGGCATCGGTGTTGTAAGCACCTCGCGGGGATCGTGTTCTGGTTGGTTCGGTAACGGGTACGAGGCGGGAAGGAACTTTGTCGAATCGCACAGCGCGTAAAAGCTCTTGGTCTGGTCTCGCGCAGCAATGGCTAGACCGTACGTGCCGATTTTGTTCACCAAGCCATCCGGAGTTACAGCATCACCACCCACGAGGATCATCTGGACGGTGGAAAGAACCGTGTAGGCGGCAGAATCGACGAGCAGCGTTGCTGGAATGCCTGCGGCATTCAACCGACGGGCAAGTGCAACGCCCTCGCGCATCGGCCGGGATTCCGTGCAGAAGACGCGGAAATGCTTGCCCCGCTCGGAAGCCTGGATGAGTGCTTCGAGAACGGTCGAACTGCTCGAATGCGTCAAGACCATACCCCTATCAGGAATGACCTCGGCAGCGTTCACTGCCACGGCGTCGAGACGGGCATGCAATTGCTCGACGAACTGCCTGCTGAGTGTCATAACGGTCTGGGCAATTTCTGCAGAGCTTGTGCACCGGTCAGAAGCAGCGAGGAGCTTGCTACTCAGATGAACGAGTGGAGCCATCATCGGCTGTGCATGGCAAAGGGATGTTGCGAGCGTAGTGAGCTGGGCAACCGTATCGGCGTGCGAGAGGTGTGGCATTCCGACTGCCCAGTCATGAAAGATTTCGCCAGCGCGGCTGGTCAGACTCATTGCGCCGTGGGTGTTGTCGTCTCGAATCTCAGCGATTCGTCGAATGATGGCTGCTGGGAGAGGGGTCAAAGGTTTGGCCTATTTACTTGAGCAAGATCATCTGTCGCGTTTCTGTGAACTCGTTTGCACGAAATCGGTACCAGTACACACCGGATGGAAATCCTGTTGCGTCCCAAGAAACCTGGTACTGTCCGGGCGCTTTCGTTTCATTGGCGAATGTTACCACTTCTTGGCTAAACACATTGTACACGCGTAGGGACACATCATAACGTGTCCCTACGTTAGGTAATGAATACCTGATAACGGTGGCCGGATTGAACGGGTTAGGATAGTTCTGGAAGAGTTGATAGGATGTTGGAACTAACGAATTCTGGCTCGCGGACGTTGCCGTCGCCTGGAAGCGGTAAATCCTTCCTGTGTTGTAGCCGCAAATGTAGAGCTCGTTGTTGGCATCGATGCCGAAGGAAGAGATTTGAAATGATGCCTGAAGAAGTTGTACATTGACTACGCTCGATCCATCGAAGCGAAGCGACCAGATACGGCCGGAGCCGAAGTCGCCATAAACGTATGCGCCAACAAGCTCCGGGTTTCGACTCCCGCGATACACAAAACCGCCTGTGACAGAAATTCCCAGCGTGCGCCCGTACTCCCAAACGGGCAACTCTAATCCGGCCGTGTTGCAACCGGAGGGAGGATTGTAGCAGAGCGATCCCTCCATAATTCTCCAGCCGTAATTTTTTCCTTTTTCGATGATGTCGATTTCCTCTCTGGTAACTTGTCCCACATCGCCTGCCCACAATCGCCCTGTTGGCGGGTCGAAGCTAAAGCGCCAGGGATTGCGCAAACCGTACGCGTAAATCTCTTCGCGATATCCTTGCGTATTTCCCATAAATGGATTGTCGGGAGGAATGCCGTAGTTTCGACTGCTCGTCGGCGTGTTCACATCAATCCGAAGAATCTTTCCAAGCAAGCTGCGGAGATTCTGGGCGTTGTTCAAGGGGTCGCCGCCCGATCCACCATCGCCGAGGGCGATGTACAGGTAGCCATCCGGCCCAAAAGAAAGCTGACCTCCGTTGTGATTGGTGAACGGTTGGGTTACTGTGAGCAGCACGACTTCGCTCGATGGGTCTGCGGAGTCCGGATTGGTCGCGCTCACCCGAAATCGCGAGATATTCGTGCGCAGTGAGTCCGATTGCCAGGTGTAGTTGATGAAGAAGAAACCGTTGGTTCGGAAGTTGGGATGGAACGCCAACCCCAAAAGCCCCATCTCTCCTCCGCTCCGAATCCGTGACCGAATGTCGAGAAAGACTCTTGACGACGTTGTGGCAAATGAGTTTGCGAAGACTTTGATGACCCCGGCCTGTTCGACGACGAAGAGTCGGTTTGTACCGTCGCGAGGATCTTGCAGGTCAACAGGATTGGTGAATGAAAGTCCCGGAAATGCTACCTCCACTTGGTGTTGAGCATACGTGGTAGCTGTCCAGAGGAGCAAAACGATTAAAGAGCTTACCTTGCCGTTCATGCCTCTTCCGGAAGATTCGGCGGCAGTTTTGGTTCAGCAAAGATCGTCTTTTCGCGTTCCAGCGTTACGGTTCCTGCGGGCGCACCTTTGGGCTTACGGACATACTTCCGTTCGGTCATGGCAACCGGCACGAGCTTGGAGTTTTTCATCTTGCTGTAGTAGGCGGCAATTCCCGCAGCCTGTTGAATCGCCAACTTGCTCGGCTCACCTTTTCCGGTCCCGATTTTCAGCACAACGTGGGATCCGCTCGATCCGCGGGCGTGAAACCAGAGGTCGTTCGGCTTGGCGTGCTTCATCGTCAGCAGGTCGTTATTTTCACTGCTCTTCCCGGCCCAGACCTGGAAGCCGCCCGCAACAGTAAACACACGGAACGGAAGCGCTTCCTGTTTTTGCGTTTTTGCCTTCTCATCAATTTTATATCCTAATTCCTCCAGCTCAGCGCGGTGCTTGTCGAGGAACTTTTCGTAGACATCCGGATCGTCCACGGACTCAAGCCGTTCGAGCAGGTTTCGGGCAAGTTGCACGCGTTGCCGAAGCTGGTCTTTCCTCTTTGCCTGCTCAGCGCTCTTCCGTCGCGCTGCCTTTGCTTTATCGAAGTAGTGTTCTGCATTTTTGGCGGGAGAAAGAGCAGGGTTGAGTGCAATCGTCATCGTTGTTGGGGAAGGTGTGAGCGTGTTTTCCAACTCAACCTCCCGCATTCCTTTGTGCACACGGTCTAAGTTGGCCATCAACAATTTTCCCATCGTTTCGTACTGCGTTGCCCGTTCGCCAGGTTCATCGATGGATCGTTCGATGAGCCGTTCATCCCGTTCTAGCGACGCTCGAAGCCGCTGTATCAGCACTTTCCGTCGCTCCTCGAATTCGTGCTGTCGATGCGTCAAGCCGATGAATGTTCTGATCGCAGTGTGAATCGAATCGTACTCCTCAGAGCGGAGCGCAGCGAGATGCTTCAGAGGGACGATGGAAAACACACGAGGTGTCATCCCTTCAAAATAGATGCGTGGTGAAGCTTCTTCCGTCAGAACTTTCTGGATATGGTGACTTGCATAAAAGAGCTGCTCTCGTTCCTGAGTACTGAGTTCCGAACAAAGGACGGTTGGGGGGAGTCCGCAGAGAAAAAGAAGCTCACGGATAACCTCGGGACCGAATTTGGGAAAGATTATCTTGAGAGCTGTTTGCAGCTCACCTTGGCTTGCCTGCAACCGCTCAGTAAAGTCTGTAACTTTTTCCGGGACCGGGGGATGTTTCTTCTCATCGAACTCCTTGCCCACAATCTCTTTTCGGTCGCGAAAGGCATCCTGAATGACCAAACCCGAGACCAAGAGCACATTCGCTTTCGAGCCGTACGGCCGAATGATCACCTGGTGCGGAGTGTCGGTTTCCAGCACAAGTTGTCGGTCGTTCGGGTGCAAATAAACCGATTGAATGCGGGCGCCTATAGCAGCGGGAAAGAGGTCGACAGAGTTTCTCTTTGCGCGGGCAAATTCATCGCGTAGATAGACATAATTCAGAGATGGTTTACAGGAAACGAGAAGATGGTGTTTGCCCGATTTCGATGTACAGGTGATGACAAGTTCATCGCGATGTTGCGAGAAGATTTGTGTGATCTTCGTGCCGGTGAGAGTGCGGTTGATATCGTCCGCGATGAGGCGTAGAGTGTAATAGTTCGTCAGCATATGGTTGCGCGACGCGAAGAAAAAGTCTACAAATTTCAACGGAAAAGCAACGATAGCCCGCACCGCATGTGCGTTTGCTGCAGGAAAACTTTGTCTTGCTGCCGCGGCGAAATTTCCGTACATTTGAATGTGAACGCAATTCCCCCAGAGAACGGCAGGATATGATCGTCAGCATGACCGGCTACGGCCGGGCAGAAGTTTCAAAGAAGGATATCACGGCAACGGTCGAAGTACGCAGTGTGAACAGCCGTTTCCTCGAAGTCACCACGCGCCTGCCTCGCACGCTGTCGCATCGTGAAAATGATGTGAAGGAGTTGGTAAAAGGCTATGTCACCCGCGGCAAAGTTAGCGTGCAGGTCTCGCTTGCGGTGGAGACGGACGGCGCTCTTCCCGTCAAGATTAATGTCGATGCGGCCAAAGCGTACTATAAGTTACTCGACCGCCTGCGGAAGGAGGTCAAACTCAAAGAGCCGGTGAATTTGAGCCATCTCCTTCAGTTCTCGGAAGTGCTTGAGGGAGCCGAAGAGAATGAGGTCGGTGAGCGCGAGTGGCAGGTAGTGGAGCAAGCCCTGCACAAGGCGATGAAGGAGTTCAATGTGATGCGGGCGAAGGAGGGCAAGGAGTTGGCGAAGGATTTGAAAAAGCGGATCGAGTGGATCGATTCGACGGTCGACCGGATTGAACAGCTCTCCAAGGAACGAATACCGGAAGAACGCAAGCGACTACAGGAGCGTATCGCACAACTTCTTGGTGATAAAACGGTGATCGACCAGAACCGCTTAGAATTGGAGATCGCCCTGCTGTCCGACAAGCTCGACGTTACGGAAGAATGCGTTCGCTACCACAGTCACAACAAATTTTTTCTGGAAACGATGGTGAAAGAAGAAGCGGCCGGACGGAAGCTGAATTTCCTCGTGCAGGAAATGAACCGGGAAGCCAACACCATCGGCTCGAAATCCAGCGACGCCACCATTGCACACCTCGTCGTGCAGTTGAAAGAAGAGCTGGAGAAGATTCGAGAGCAGTTGCAGAACATTGAATAACATTGAATCATTGATCCATTGAGTCCTTGAATCAATGGGGCAATGAGCCGATGAATCAATCATCCTTGCATGAAGCGCGGAAAACTCATTGTCCTGTCAGCACCAAGCGGTTGCGGAAAAACGACGATCGCCAAGGAGATTCTGAAACGGAATCCCACGATAATGTTTTCCGTGTCGGCCACCACACGCCCGCAACGCCCCGGCGAACAGCACGGGCGGGAATATTTTTTTTTGACGAAGGAAGAGTTTGAGCAAAAGATTCAGCGTGGAGAGTTGGTGGAGTGGGAGCGGTATCCGAACGAGACAAGCGGCAACTACTACGGTACACTCAAGAGTGAAGTCGAACGTGCGCTGACGCAGGGCAAGGTGATGCTGTTCGATGTCGACGTCAAAGGCGCGCTCTCGATCAAAAAACTCTACGGCGATGATGCTATTCTGATTTTCATCAAGCCGCCGAGTTTAGAAGTTCTCCGCCAGCGATTGCTCGGTCGCAAGACAGAGGATGAAGTTACGGTCCGCCATCGTCTGGAGCGCGTGCCGATGGAGATGGAGCTGGGCAGTACGTTCGATTACCACGTCGTCAACGACAAATTAGACGACGCCATTGCAGAAGTGGAATCCATTATTAACAAACATACTCAACTCAAGGTTATTCATCAGTAAGGAGAAGAAAACGCTATGTCAGTAAAACCGGTAGATATGGAGAAGTTCTTCAGCAGCGTGGGCGACGTCTACGAGGCGATCGTGATTACAGCAAAGCGGGCACGGCAGATTCACTCGGAGATGAAGATTGAACTCAATCAGCGTTTGGAAACCATCCAGCAGCTCACCGCGACGACGGAGACCGAGGAGGAACTGAACGGCACGCCGAGCGCCAACCCCGACCAACTCAAGATCAGCCTTGAATTTGAACAGCGGCCTAAGCCGACGGAGATTGCACTTCAGGAAATTCTGGAGCGGAAACTTGAGTGGCGCTACAAGGAATCTGAGGATAAGGCTGAAGAGAAGGAGAAGGAAAAAGAAGCTGAGTAAGGTTGATCATGCAACGCGGCAGTCCCCGAAATAGCCAGAACTCAGCAAAGAACGCGGCACTTCGGGGCAAGCACATCCTGCTCGGCGTGACGGGTGGTATTGCGGCCTATAAGTCGTGTTACCTCGTGCGTGAGTTAGGCCGAGCGGGGGCGGACGTCAAAGTGGTGATGACCGACGCCGCGACGAAATTCGTAACGCCGCTGACCTTCTCTGCGCTCTCCGGCCACGATGTTGAACTCGACCTCTGGTCGGTCAACCAATCCACCAACACGAACATTGGCACGCGGCACATCCACCTCGCCAACTGGGCAGATCTCGTTCTGATCGCACCTGCCTCTGCCACAACGATTGCGAAACTTACCCATGGTCTTGCCGATAATCTGCTCACCATCGTGGCGCTGGCGACGAGAAGTCCCATCGTCCTTGCACCCACGATGGATGCGGACATGTACCTGAACCCCATCACACTACAGAATCTTGCCCTCTTGCGCGAGCGCGGTTACATGGTGATTCCACCGGAGGAAGGCGAACACGCGAGCGGCCTCACAGGACCCGGCCGATTGCCGGAAATCGACCGGATCATCCGCTTTATCGAAGGCATTCTGCTGAAGCACCACCTCGACCTCAAGAAGAAAAAGATACTCGTCACGGCAGGTCCAACGTACGAAGCCATCGACCCGGTGCGCTTCATCAGTAATCGGTCGTCGGGCAAGATGGGCTTTGCGCTTGCCCACGCCGCGGCGTTGCGCGGCGCCGAGGTGACGCTTGTGACCGGCCCTGTTCACCTCGAAACACCACGCTCCGTCAAACGCATCGATGTCGAATCTGCACAGCAGATGTATGACGCCGTCGTTCGCCACGCGAAGTCTGCCGACGCGGTGATCATGGCGGCAGCAGTGGCGGACTTCACGCCTGCGAAAAAATCGGAGGGAAAGATCAAGAAGCAGAACAATGCGGACAGCATGACGTTGGAGCTGACACACACCAAGGATATTCTCCGTGCCCTCGGCGAAAGACTTGCCCGCCCCGACAAGTCAGGGCCAGGCAGGAAGAACAGCACCGTGCTCGTCGGCTTCGCGCTGGAAACAGAGGATGAGCTGAAGCATGCAACGGCAAAGCTCAAAGAGAAAAAGCTGGACATGATCGTGCTGAACTCACTCAAGGACGAAGGGGCCGGCTTCGGCTCGGATACGAACGTCGTGACGATTATCGACAAGTCTGGCAAGCAAGAAAAGCTGGCAAAGCTGCCGAAGTTCGATGTTGCCAACGCCATCCTTGACAGAGTGAAAACGCTCTTGTAGATTAACCCACCGGATCGTTGATTCATTGGACGCCGATGAGCTAATGATTCAGTGGAAAAATTGCTTCTCCCTCCATGGCCGATACCAACGAAGAGCTCAAAAAACTTCTTACGGACGTTCAGAACTACCTTCATGAAGAGCAGAAACTCTTTGGCAACTACATTTTCTCCGACTCCACCGTGACCCCTCCGAACAAGACACAGCAAAACCCGCCCCAACCCCAAGCGGCTGAATACGACCTTTTCGGCAATCCCATTACGCCTGGGACTCCCACCAAACATGGTAAAGTCTCCGAGCCGCCTGCCCCCAACTATCCGAACGAACCGTGGGTCAAGGCCACGACGCTGGACGAGCTGAATTCGATGATTTGCACCTGCACAAAATGTCCGCTCGGGCACACACGTACGAATTTCGTCTTCGGCGTCGGCAATCCGCACGCGGAAATCATGCTCATCGGGGAAGCGCCCGGAGCGGAGGAAGACGCACAGGGCGAGCCGTTTGTGGGGCGGGCGGGACAACTCCTCAACAAAATCCTCGAAGCGATTAACTTCAAGCGAGAAGAAGTCTACATCTGTAACATTCTCAAGTGCCGACCGCCGAACAACCGCGATCCCCAGCCGGAGGAGATCGACGCGTGCGAGCCCCACCTCTGGAAACAAATCGAGCTCATTCAGCCGAAGCTGATTCTCTGCCTGGGACGCATCTCCGCACAAGTGTTGCTGAAAACCAACGCCTCGCTCACCGAACTGCGAGCCAAAGTACACAACTATCGCGGTATTCCCATGATGGTAACGTACCATCCCGCTGCGCTGTTAAGGAATCCTCACTGGAAGCGGCCAACGTGGGAAGACGTTCAGAAATTTCGAAAGATGTACGA
>DATLYT010000123.1:0-4270 GCA_035574455.1 Bacteroidota bacterium | reverse complement strand
GTAGACGACCACCTGCGTTCCCGTCGAATCCACCTGAAAGAGATTGTGCTTCTGTGTATTGCTGGAGACGATGTTCTTCACCCGCATCGCCTTGATCTGCTGGATTGCGTTGGTGACGTTCGTCTGGTCTGCCCGGTACGCAATTGGCGACTGTACGAACCACTCGACGCCCTTTTTCTCCAGCGTCACGGATGAGGTCGGCGTTTTGATCTCAATCTTATCTACGGCAAGCGAGTCAATCTGCACGAAGGACGCTCCTTCTTCAGCCGAGATGCTCTGCTCGCCGGGCTTCATGGTGACGAGATACGCGACACCGGCCAAGACAACCAACAGGGCAATCAGAATGTAGGTGCTTTTCTTCATACAGTTGCAACGTTTCTACAGTGAGGCTTCTGAAAGATTAACACTAGGTCTCTCGCGAAGATCGCAAAGTCCGCAAAGGGGTATGGCTTTCACTACAACCTAACCTTGACGCTCTTGACAACCCCGCCTGCATTCATAGAATTATTCGAGGCGGGCAGGTTTGCGAGAAATAATACTTCGGATGTCTCAACATTCGACATTGGATATTCCATGTAAACTGTCCAACATCGAACACGGAATAATGGAGGTGTTTCTACCCTCCGACTGCTCCGAGGTGCTACGCCTGCGCCTCCATCGCCCGTTTGATGGCCTTGCGCCGTTGCCAGCGGAAAATGCCGTAACCGATCACAAGCATGGGCGGCGCAATCAGGTTGCCGTACTTCAACAATCTCTTTGTGCCGTCGGAGACCTCTTCGAGCGGCGGCTGGACGACGTTCTTGGAGCGGATCGTAATTAAGCCCGTATCATCCGCAAGATAATCGACAATGTTGGCAAAGAAGGAGAGATTCCCTCCACCGCCGAGGAATTCATCTTTCATGAAGTCTCCGTCGCCGACCACGAGGAGGCGTGTCTCCGGACTCTGCTGCACCGACGATTGCGGCTGGCGGTTCGCGAAGTAGCTTTTGAACGAGCCTTCGACGATGACAGCCATCGGCAGGTCGGCTTCAGACAGGTCTGCCTGAGTGTACTGTTGGAACGGGTTGATCATCATGAAGCCCGTTTGTCGGCCGGCGCGCCTGGAGGAGCGGATGAGGACTTCCGATTTCAGCCCGAGTGGAGCGGCAAGCGTCGTATCCAACGAGCTGACGAAGTGGAAGACAAGCGGCTGCAGGTCCTTCACGATCATATTGTCCTTGCTGAAGTTCGATGCCAACGGCAGGTACGGGAAGGGCAGCTGACTCGTCATCAGGAACGGTCCTTGCTGCTGCCGGACGGTGATGTTGGCGCATTGGGCGTCGCGAATCAAGTCAGCATTCACACGCACACCGTACTGGGCAAGGAGACTGTCAAGGCCTAACTCGACCGGTTGGCCGAAGCGGGCGTTGAGGTTTGCATTGACTCGATTCAGAAAGAACGCCACCTTCCCACCGCGCATCACGTACTGGTCGATCTGATACAGAGCGCTGTCGGCAAATTTTTTCTCGGGAGAAATGACGAGCAGTGCAGCAAGGTCGGCCGGAACTGCCTCACCCCGACTTAAATCAACCGGCACGAGGTCGTATTGGCTGCTGATGGTCTGTTCCGCCCGCGTCATGGCGTTCAGCGGCGCTTCGCCGTGGCCCGTCGTATAGCCGATCTTCTTCTTCACCCTGTTCGTAAGTCGTTTCAACGTACTGCTGATGTCGTATTCCAGCGAAGAAAGATTCTGGACCACGGGAATTACTTCTTTCTTATCCTCGTACAGCATCACGAGGCCGAGGTAGCCACGTTTCACCTCGAGCTTGTCCTCTTTCACAACCTGCACCTGAACTGGTGCAACGCCTTGCTGTTGAGCCTCCTGTTCGCCTTTCTCACCCTCTGGATTGATGAACTCATAGACGAGGTTGCCGCCTGCGTATGCTTTGTATTCGTTGAGGATGTCCAGAACCGCACGACGGTTGTTGTTGTACGGCGCGGGGAGGTCTTCGGTAAAATAGGCTTTGACTGTGACGCGGTCGTCTAACGCGCCCACGAGTTTTTTACTTGCGTCGGAAAGAGTGTAGACTTTTTGCGCGGTGAGGTCGAGGCGAGCAAATAGCCTGATCGAAATGAAATTAACCAGGGCAAAAATGCCGAGGAGCAAGAGGATCCGAATAAGGGCTTGTGTTTTCTTCGAGTTCATACTGAGTCGATCATGCTACTAAGCGATCACCACTTCCGACGCTCCAGCGAGACTACCGTGAGATACAGCATAAAACCAAGCACAGTGAGAAAATAAATGACATCCCGCGTATCGATAACCCCTCGCGCAATATTGCCGAAGTGGTAATCGATGCCGAGAAACTCTACGGTAGTGGTAAGCCACTCGGGCACGTATGGCAGAATCTTGTCCATCATGTAGAACGCGAACACCATCACGAAGCCAATGATGAACGCGACCACCTGGTTCTCTGTCAGGCTCGAGGCAAACAGACCGATGGCAACGTACACACCCGCCATGAGGAGTAACCCAAGGTAACCGCCGATAACCGGTCCGTTGTCAATCTCTCCGAGAAACGCGATGGTGGTGTAATAAATGAGTGTGGTGGCGATCGCAATTCCCACGAGTGCCCACGCGGCGAGGAATTTACCGAGCACGATCTCCACATCGTGCAGCGGTTTGGTCACCAGCAGCTCGATGGTGCCGGATTTCTTTTCTTCCGACAGCAGCCGCATCGTGATGGCGGGGATGACAAACAGGAAGACCGGCGGGATGACTTCAAAGAGCAATCGTAGCGACGCAACATTCATCAGGAATAAATTGCTGGTATAGAACCACCCGACGATGCCGAGAAAAACGACGATGACGACGTACGCCACCGCCGAATTGAAATAGGAACGGAGTTCTTTCCGGAAGATCGGCCCGATATTTCTGTATTGCGAGAACAGGTTCATCGTCTACGGCTCTGCTTTCGTCAGTTTGTGGAAGACTTCTTCAAGGCTTGTTCCTTTGCGGGAGAGTTCGAGCAGGACCCATCGTTCCGACACCGCAAGTTGGAACAATTGCTCGCGAATGTCATTGCCTTTGGCAACATGAATCAGGAAGCGGTGTAGGGAGCCGTCGGAGCTCTGCGCGTCGACGGAGTCCACATGGGGCAGCGATTTCAGTTTCGAGACAAGCTGGTCGGCTTCCGTGGAGGCTTTCAGCTCGACGTTGATCGTTTCGGCGCCCTGGAATTCTTTTTGAAGCTGCGCCGGTGTGCCGTCCGCAACGATGGTGCCTTCGTTAATGATGATCACGCGGTCGCAGGTCGCCTGGACTTCCGACAGAATGTGGGTGGAGAGAATGACAGTTTTCTGCGCGCCCAACTGGCGGATGAGCTTGCGGATTTCGATGATCTGGTTCGGGTCGAGGCCGCTGGTGGGCTCGTCGAGGATGAGCATTTCCGGGTCGTGAATCATCGCCTGTGCCAGCCCGACGCGTTGGCGGTATCCCTTCGAGAGTTCCCCGATATCTTTGTGCCGTACACTCCCCAAGCCGCAAACATCGATCATCTCCTTGAGTCGGGGCGCCAGAGCCTTTCCGTTCAATCCTTGTAGTCGGGCGGCATATTCCAGGTACTCCGTCACATTCATGTCCAGGTAGAGCGGGTTCAGTTCCGGCAGATAGCCGATCTTTTTTCGTACTTCGAGAGAGTGGTCAAAGATGTTGTACCCGTCAACCTCGACCGTGCCGGAAGTGGGGGGCATGAAGCAGGTGATGATCTTCATCGTCGTGGTTTTGCCGGCACCGTTCGGGCCGAGGAAGCCGAGGATCTCTCCCGTCTTCACCTCGAAAGAGATGTTTTCGATGGCCTTCTCGTGCCCGTAGTATTTGGTCAGATTGCGTACGGAAATTGCCATGAGAGACTTCCGGTTCGTGCGTTCGACGAGCGTTGCTGCGGGTGGGGCAGCAGAAAAAAGCGGCAGTAGTATAGAGAAAAGAGGGAAAAAAATCAAGAGAAGCTCTAAAGATGCGGTACCTCAATAACTCTGAAGGAGCGAAGCGTCTAAAGAGTCTTTTTCCACGTATGGATTTTACGTGACAGGGGTTCTTTTCCGCGTCTCTAAAATGCGAGCAACACCAGAAGATCAGAAAAGCTTGAGTTGTGAAGGAGTGCGTGTGAAAAGGGAAGTCGTCAGGTGAAGGCGATGTTCGTTCAGATGATACCGCTTGCAGCTTGAGTCGAATAGTTGATGGATCGATTCCGCGTACTCTCCTTCTCCGGTCATGCGTGTGCCGAATTCA
>DATLYT010000122.1:0-6403 GCA_035574455.1 Bacteroidota bacterium | reverse complement strand
GACATGAGCGCACTTGTGCTCAGGAAACTCGTAGAGCGTAACAAGCTCGAGCCCCGACTGGTCGAAGACGTACTCTGGGGTTGCGCGAATCAGGCGGGCGAGGACAATCGCAACGTCGCGCGGATGGCATTGCTGCTTGCCGGTTTTCCCTACGAAGTACCGGGCTCAACTGTCAACCGTTTGTGCGGGTCGAGTCTTGAAGCTATCAATCAAGCTGCACGAGCGGTCTGGAGTGGCGAATACAGCGTTGTCATTGCCGGCGGGGTTGAGAGTATGACGCGCGCTCCCCACGTTATCCCGAAGAACGTCAGTGGGCAGGCATTGTATGGAAATCTTATCGCCTACGATACGGCGTTGGGCTGGCGATTTCCCAATCCAAAGATGGAAGCGATGTTCCCCCTGGAGTCGATGGGAGAGACAGCAGAAAACGTCGCGGAGAAATGGAAGGTGAGTCGGGAAGATCAGGACGCCTTTGCTCTTCGTAGCCATCAGCGCGCAGTGAAGGCACAAGAAGACTGTAAGTTCACGAACGAGCTTGTGCATGTAGAAATCCCGCAGAAAAAAGGTGCGCCGATTGTCGTGGACAAAGATGAAGGCCCGCGTGCGGACACTTCGTTGGAAAAGCTCGCCAAGCTCCAACCGGCGTTTCGAAAAAACGGAACAGTGACCGCCGGTAACTCTTCTTCGCTGAATGACGGAGCGGCGGCAGTTCTCATCATGAATCGGAAAAAGGCAAAAGAACTTGGGTATACTCCGTTGGCACGCATTGTCTCAACGGGTGTCGCGGGTGTTGACCCACGCTACATGGGAATCGGGCCAATCCCGGCAACTCAACAAGCGCTGAAGAAAGCGGGACTGACGATCAAGGAGATCGGCTTGATGGAGTTGAATGAAGCCTTCGCTTCACAATCCTTGGTAGTGATTCGAGAATTGGACATCGATCCAGAAATTGTCAACGTGAATGGTGGAGCGATTGCGCTCGGCCATCCACTCGGCTGCAGCGGTGCGCGGATTATGACGACCCTTGTGCACGAGATGAAACGGCGCAATGTTCAGTACGGTATTGCGACAATGTGTATCGGCGTGGGACAGGGAATTGCTACCGTCGTCGAACTTCAAGCATAGAACAGTAGGCACATCATGACCAAGAAAATTGTTGCGTTCGTCGTTCTCAGCCTCATGATAGTCGGCTGTGTCCGATCCTTCAATCCCCTCTTTACGGCAAAAGACTTGATCTTCGACCAAACACTCATCGGTACATGGACAGACAACAATAATAACACCTGGACGTTCCTCAAAGGAAAAGAGAAGTCCTACGAGTTAATCTATACCGAAAAGAATTCGCCGGCGAAATTCAAAGCGCATCTCGTGAAGCTGGGTAAGTATCGGTTCCTCGACCTTGTCCCTGAAGAACCCGGTATTGACAACAGCTTTTTCGCCGCACACCTAATTCCTGTACACACATTTTCTCGCATCTGGATCGCTGAAGATTCGTTGCGGCTTTCGGTGTTCGACAATGGCTGGCTGAAAAAGATGATCGACAGCAAAAAAATCTCTATCGCACACCAGCGTCAGGGAGACGGGATCATCCTGACCGCTTCGACCCGTGAGCTTCAGAAACTCGTCGTCACGTACGCGGACGACCCTAAAGCGTTTCCCGAGCCTGGCGTACTGCGCCGTAGAAAATAACCCGGAGAGCCACCCGATGCAATGCCCATCCTGCAGCCAACCGCCGATGCCGTTCGCGCGTTGGCTTCTTCTGCTCGACCCCACACACATCAAATGCATGCACTGTGGCACTCAGCTCACGCCTACTCGGAAGTGGCGTATTCGATACTATCTCATCACGGCGCTCGCCATGTTGCTCATCGTTGCCCCCTCCCTTTTGACCTATCTCGATCTCCTTCCGTACGAAAACCTGCTCGAAATCTTTTTCGTCGCTGTCGGCTTAACATTTTTCCTTCTTCTCTCCCTCTCTGCATTTTTTTGGAAACGTTTTGAGTACGAAATCGAACAACGTCAATCATAACCATTCCTTTCATCCCTTGTTGAGGTTGCTATGACTGCTTTTCCGCGAGTCGCTTGTTGTGCACTCCTGCTGATTGCTTTTGTTCTCACCTCCCACGCACAAAACAAGCTACGGGCTCGTGACCTCGGCATTCCGTTTGACGGTCAACCTGGCCCGAATAATGCTATCACCGACGTAACCGGTGTTGAAGTTGGACACACGACACTGATTTCCGGAGATGGAAAGCTCGTCGTCGGCAAAGGTCCTGTGCGAACGGGTGTAACGGCGATTCTCCCGCGAGGAAAGAAATCGACCGACCAGGTGTTCGCCGCGTGGTTCACGCTCAACGGCAACGGCGAAATGACCGGCACAACGTGGGTGGAAGAGTCAGGATTTCTGGAAGGTCCCGTTATGATCACCAACACCCACAGCGTTGGCGTGGTACGCGATGCCGTGATTGCCTGGCAGATGACGAGACATGAGAAAACCTTTCAACCCTGGTCACTTCCGGTAGTAGCAGAGACGTGGGATGGATCGTTGAACGATATTAACGGCTTTCATGTGAAGCAGGAACATGTGTTCGCGGCGTTAGATGGTGCAACTTCCG
Source organism: Bacteroidota bacterium (assembly GCA_035574455.1). GTDB lineage: Bacteria > Bacteroidota > Ignavibacteria > UBA10030 > UBA10030 > DATLYT01. Next base: position 3,788 of record DATLYT010000122.1, on the reverse strand, counting down.
GACCCGTTGCCGAGGGGAACGTCGGAGGCGGAACGGGGATGGTCGTGCATGGATTCAAAGGCGGTATCGGGACGGCTTCGCGCAAGCTCACAGAAGCACAGGGAGGGTACACCGTCGGCGTTCTGGTTCAGGCAAATTACGGTTCCCGATCCTTGCTAAGAATTGCCGGCGTTCCTGTCGGAAGAGAAATCACCGACCTTATGCCCGAGCGCGGTCAATCCGGTGGCGGAGACGATGACGCGGGTTCCATTATTGTCGTCGTTGCCACTGATGCGCCTGTGCTACCCCATCAACTGAAACGAATTGTAAAACGTGTGGCGCTGGGAATCGGCGTTATGGGCGGCCGGGGCGGAAATTCCTCCGGAGATATTTTCATTGCATTCTCCACAGCAAATCCTGAAGCAGCGAAATCGACCGGGCTTGTTTCGCTTACCATGCTACCGAATGATCGAATCAACCCGCTTTTCGAAGCGACAACCGATGCAACCGAAGAGGCTATCGTCAATGCTCTGATTGCTGCCGAGACCATGGTAGGGCGGGACGGGAACAAGGTTTATGCGATCCCTCACGACCGATTGAAACAGGTGTTAAAAAAATACAACAGGCTTATCGAGAAATAACAGAAAGGACTTCCTTCAATGAAACGGTTGCTGTTTGTTTCCAGTCTCCTCTTTATTGTTGAAACAAGTTTTCTTACTGCTCAAACGCATTTTGACGTCCGCGCCAATTACACAAAGCAAGAGGTGATGATTCCGATGCGCGATGGCATAAAGCTCTTCACATCAATCTACATTCCCAAAGATACATCCCAGCGTTACCCGATCATGCTTAATCGGACACCGTATAGTGTTGCGCCCTATGGACCCGATGCCTATCGCAACCTCGTCGGCCCTTCCGAACATTTTGCCCGTGAGAAGTTCATCTTTGCCTACCAAGATGTACGCGGCAAGTTCATGTCCGAAGGAACGTTCGAGTTCATGAGACCTCACAAACCGGTGAAGAAGAGCAATCACGACACAGACGAAAGCAGCGACACGTACGATACGATCGATTGGCTCGTAAAGAACATCCCGAACAATAACGGCAAGGTGGGAGTGTGGGGCATCTCCTATCCCGGCTTTCAGGCAGCCATGAGTGCGCTGGATGCCCACCCTGCTCTCGTTGCCGTCTCTCCCCAAGCACCGATGGCCGACGTGTTCATCGGCGACGACTTCCATCACAACGGCGCGTTCTTCTTGATCCACGCTTTTCGCTGGCTGGCAGGAACAGCACCGGCTCGCTCGAACCGCGAAGCAGTAACCAATCGACCACAGCAAGGGATCGATTTCGGAACACCGGACGGATACGAATTCTTCCTCAACCTCGGACCGCTTCCGAATGTGAACAAGGTGTGGTTCAAAGACCAGGTGCCGGTCTGGAATGAATTCATGCAACACGGCACGTATGACGAGTACTGGAAGTCGCGCAACATTATTCCACACTTCAACAACATTAAGCCTGCGGTCATGACGGTGGTGGGATGGTTCGACTCGGAAGACAAATATGGCGGGGTGAATCTTTATCACAAAATCGAGCGAGACAATCCGAACACACACAACATCATTGTCTGGGGTCCATGGCTGCATGGCGGATGGGCCCGTATGGACGGCGATACGTTGGGACATATCCGCTTCGACCAGAAAACCGGCGTCTGGTACCGGGAGAACGTGGAGTTTCCTTTCTTCATGTACTATTTGAAAGGCAAGGGTGAAATGAAGCTTCCGGAGGTCACGGCCTTTATGACGGGAGCCAACGAATGGAAATCCTACACCGCCTGGCCGCCAAAGGAAGCTACTCCAAAGAAGCTCTACTTGCATCCAAACGGAAAGCTCTCGTTCGCTCCCCCGTCAGATCGACCGAACGTATACGATGAGTTTGTGAGCGATCCCAAGAAGCCCGTCCCATTTACCGCCCAAATAACGATGGCGATGGGTCACACATTTATGGTGGAAGACCAACGCTTCGCATGGAGTCGCCCTGATGTGCTCGTCTATCAAACTGAACCGCTTCAAGAGGATGTCTCCATCGCAGGTCCTGTAAAAGTGGTGCTCTACGGCTCAAGCTCCGGCACGGATTGCGATTGGATCGTAAAGTTGATCGACGTCTTTCCCGGAAATGCTCCCGACCCAGAACCTAATCCCACCGGCGTGCGGATGGGCGGATTTCAGATGTTGCTTGCAGGAGAAGTGTTCCGTGCAAAATTCCGGAACAGTTTTGAAAAGCCGGAGCCACTGCAGCCAAACAAGGTGACCAAGCTGGAATTTGATCTGCCCGATAAGCTTCACCGTTTCAAGAAGGGACACAAGATTATGGTGCAAATTCAGAGCACCTGGTTTCCGCTTGTGGACGTGAACCCCGGCAAGTTCGTCGACATTTACAACGCAATGGAATCCGATTTTCAGAAAACGACGCAGCGAGTGTATCGGTCGGGACAATGGAGCACCCATCTCGAATTAAAAACAGTGAGTGAGTAGACCGTTTTGAGCTTTCACTTCTCAACTCTGCCCGTCGACGACGAAATTGAGCTTCGACTCCTCGACGAATCTCACGCGGAGTCTCTGTTTGCTCTTGTCGACAAACACCGGGCGTACTTGCGCGCTTGGCTCCCTTGGCTCGACATGAACTTGCGCGTGGAAGACACGATGCAGTTCATCCTCAACGACCGAGCCAACTACGAGAGCGGCAGATGTTTCAACACCAGCATCTGGTATCGTGGTCAGGTCGTGGGTGTGATTGGCTTTCACCCGATCGATTGGGTAAACCGCAGTGCCATGATTGGCTACTGGATCGCCGGCGACCAGCAGGGTAAGGGCATTATGACCCGAGCCTGCGCTGCTCTGACCTCGTATGCTTTTGATGTACTCAAGCTTCACCGGGTTGATATTCGCTGTGCACTGGGCAATGAGAAAAGCTGTGCCATTCCCCTCCGTCTTGGTTTTTCTCATGAAGGAATCCTGCGTGAAGCCGAGTGGTTGTATGATCATTTCGTTGACCTCAACGTCTACAGTATGCTCGATCGCGAGTGGAAAGAGCTGCAACGATCTCGCTTGACTCCGAGGCAGTGATACGGTAGATTAGGGCACCCATTGTAAGGAGCATCCCATGGTACGCACACCATTTCATTCTGCAACAGACCTTTCCCGCCGCGACTTCCTCTCGCACGTCGGGAAAGGCATCGGCTTGGCGGCATTGACGTCGACAACGGTCGCGGCACTCATGAACGATCTCTATGCCGCTTCGAAGAGGGTCGAACATCTCACGCCAGAACAGGTCGCGATGGATGAAGATTTCTGGTTTGAAATTCAGCAGGCCTTCACGGTCACGCGCGGGATCATTAACCTGAACAACGGCGGCGTCTCTCCCTCCCCGCGCATTGTTACCGAAGCGCTCGTACGGTATCAATGGGAGCAAGAGGATTGCACGGCGTACACGATGTGGCAAATCCTTGAGCCTCAGATCGAAACGATCCGGACCGGCCTGGCCGATCTCTTTGGATGTGACCGAGAGGAAATCGCCATCACCAGGAACGCATCCGAATCCCTGGAAATCTTGCTGATGGGTTTAGACCTCAAATCGGGAGACGAGATACTCACGACGACGCAAGATTATCCGCGCATGCTCACCACCCTCCGCCAGCGTGAATTGCGGGAAGGGCTGGTCTTAAAGATGGTGAAGATTCCTGTCCCTCCCAAGAATCTGAACGAAATTACCGATGCGTTTGCAAAAGGAATTACCAGCCGGACACGGTT
>DATLYT010000121.1:0-12156 GCA_035574455.1 Bacteroidota bacterium | reverse complement strand
ACGCACGAAAGGAGAGAGCTATGCCCGCGAAGCAGTCCAGTCTCAACATCGACCTTCTGAAACGATTTGCCAGGCCGGGGCCGCGCTACACGAGTTATCCCCCGGCGCCTGCGTTCCATGCCGAGTATGATGCACGACGGTTGGAGGTCGACCTCATCCTCAATAACGACGAGAACGCCAAGCCGCTCTCGCTCTACATCCACATCCCCTTCTGCGATACGCTCTGCTATTTCTGCGGCTGCACGACGTTCATTACGAAGGATCGGTCGCAGATTCGTCGTTACCTCAACGCCCTCAAGCAGGAAATCGCCAAGTGGGCATGGTATGTGAAGAAGGAGCGACGCGTCGAACAGATTCATTGGGGCGGAGGGACGCCGTCGTATCTCGAGCCGGATGAAATTCGCGAGCTGGCGGGATTTGTCAAAGAGCTGTTCCATGTCGCTCCTGATGCGGAGTTTAGTGTCGAGATTGACCCGCGGGGGTTGCGATTCGAGCATCTGGAGGCGTTCAAGGAGAGCGGCGTTAACCGGTTGAGCTTGGGCGTGCAGGATTTTGACGAGCGGGTGCAGCGCGCGGTCAACAGAATTCAGCCGGAGAGCCTGACGCGCGATGCCATGATGTGGTCAAGACAATTGGGCATCGACCAGATCAACATCGACCTGATTTATGGATTGCCTCTCCAGAATGTGGAGACCTTTGGGAAAACGCTTCAGAAGATTGTGGAGCTTGCGCCAAACCGGATTGCTGTTTTCAACTTTGCTTACGTACCGTGGATGAAACCGCACCAAAAACTGCTGCACCCGGAAGATCTCCCCTCGCCGGAGATGAAACTCCAGTTGCTTCACTCGACGATTGAGACACTGGGGCGGGCAGGATACGAGTACATCGGCATGGATCACTTTGCGCGTCCGGACGACGAGCTTGCCATCGCGCAGAAAGCGAAAACGCTCCACAGGAACTTCCAGGGTTACTCCACAAAGGCGGGAGCGGACTTGTACGGCTTCGGACTTTCCTCGATCTCCCACTTTGGCAATGTGTACGCGCAGAACGCGAAGACCCTGCCGCTCTATCTCGAGGCGGCGGAACGCGGCCAGTTTGCCACAAAGCTCGGCTACCGGATGTCGAAGGATGATGAGATTCGGAAGTTTGTGATCATGAGGCTAATGTGTGACCTCGAGGTGGACAAGGGGGAGGTCGAACGGAGGTTCGGGATCATGTTCGATGAGTACTTTGACCGGTCGCTCGATATGCTGCAGGAGTTTATCAACGAGGGGTTAGTGCAACAGTCGCTCTCCACGATCCAGGTGGTGGGAGCCGGCCGGTACGTCCTGCGGAACATCGCCCTCTGCTTTGATGCGTACACCTCGACGCGCGAACAACAAAAGCCGCTGTACTCGCAGACCGTGTAGCTTGCCCACTTGCCAGCCCGGCTGAACGACGAAGTCAGGCAGGCGAAGAACTCATCCCTCCACGAGCCTCGCTGAAGACATCCCGACGTTTTCTGTCGAGACGTGCATCGGCTTGCTTCCTATCTCACCTGACTTTCAATAGAGGTTCTGTTAGCCAAAGGGCGCCGTTATTTGACATTATCGGTTAAATGATATAATTTTGCTATGAACAATTTCTGGAGTATGCGATGCCAATCATCAAACCGATTTCGGATCTGAGAAACAAAGCCAATGAAATCTCAGACCTTGCCCACAAATCTGATGAGCCGATTTTCATCACCCGAAATGGTGAAGGTGATATGGTGGTGATGTCGATGGCTCAATATAGTAAACTTCAACTCAAGATCGACCTGTTCAGCAAGCTTGCGGTCGCTCAGGCTCAACGGGCAAACGGCGACAAAGGTCGTACACTTTCTCAGGTGATGAAAGACCTTCGAAAGCGCATCCGTGAGTCGGCCTAAGTATGGTATTCGGCTCCTACGTGGGGCTGAAGAAGACCTGACCGAAATTGTCACTTATATTGCAGCTGACAGACCTTCAGCTGCTGAAGCGTTGGCAACAAGAATAGAGAAGAACCTGCAACTGCTTTCCAAGAACCCGCATCTGGGACGAATCCCAAACGATGAAGACCTACTCAGATTGGGATATCGCTACCTCGTCGTAGAGAACTACCTCATTTTCTACACAATCGAAGAGCAGACCGTCTACGTACATCGCATACTTCACGGTGCCCGAGATTATCTGAGCCTGCTGTGACCCTCGTTTTACCCCGACGCAGTCGAGACTATTTCTTTACCTTAGCTTCAATCGAGCCATATCTCCGCCGGAGGCGGAAGCGCCTTTGGCACAAACAATGGGAGCAAGGTGCTTGCGCCTGTTGGGCGTTGTGCCCCGTATCTTACATTCTGAAGAACTGTAGTGTGATGCGACGACTGACCTGTTGCGAGACCTCTACGCGATACAGAATACCAGGTTCGATTTGTAGGTAGAATATTTCATCTTTGGAAACTTCAATAGAAGTAGCAGGAGTAAGATTTGCCAGATTCTTTCCGATCCCGCTTGCACCGCCGACCGCTAGCTTCGATGTCCAGAATGGTCGATGGACGAAAGTGAGCGCAACTTTGCCCCCAAGGATCATCTTGACTTCTTCCGAAGTGAGAGTGAGTTCAAAGTGAGATGGTAGTGGCTCAGTGTGTTGTATGTTTAAGCTGTCGGTTAGGACTTCTGCTTTGCTCTCTCCTTGTTGGGACTCAAGGACTGCATAGACAGTGTTAGTCTCCAAGTTGTACCAACTGCCTGTTGCAGCGTCAACAGCTAGTGGTAGAACGCCGAAAAGGATATCCAAGATAACCCAACCGCCAGCAACAGAACCGTTGAGCACAACTGTTTTCGTCCGATAACCCGGCTTCGCGAATTCGATGAAGTACGTCTTTTGTGATTCGAGTTGCAGTTGTAGTGGAGTTGTTCCCACAGTGTAGCCATTGATGCTTACTTGTGCCGCGGATGGGTCAGAGCCAAAATCAACTCGCTCAAGTGAACCTTTGAGAATGGTAGCACAACCCGGAACAGTGAGACAGTAGAGAAACAAGAGTGTCTGTAATGGTTTGGTTGACATAAGCGTGCAAATGGTTAAGGGGCATTACGCATAACGTCTACGGTAACAAAGACGTGCCGCGAATGCAGTGTAACGGAATGAGGCGGCATGTAGCGAACATTTTGTATCGGGCAATCATAAGCCTTTCGTTCAGCCTTCACAGATGTGTGAGCGACTTTGTGCCGTCGTTAGCCGTCGTGCAGTATTATGTGAAGATCAGTTCATCCAATCTTACTGAATTGAGTTTGTGCAAAAGCGACTATCTGGCTCTTGGTGGTGATGTGCTCTCCTGATTCGGCTCTGATGTCTTCGGATGCAATAAGGTACTCGACGATGAGATCATCCACCTGTTGAGATTCCTGATCCACTCTTATCGAAACAGCGCAAACTTCTCGATAGGTGCCAGGATGAATTACCGTCACGGACGAACCACCAAAAAGATAATCCAAGGAGCCATGTGCATGTGGTAACCTGTCAAGTCCAAAATTGCCGTTGCCATCTATTCCATATTCAGACAGTTTATGCTTGCTCTTCAACTTTAGCGCTAGTAAGGGGGCTTTCGCAGCACCCCTTCCGAAGTTCTCAAGAGCATAGGTGACTTGAACGTTTACGTATTTCTCGCCTCCACTTGATCCCCCTCCAGCAAAACCAAATTTCGTGGCTAACTTCAATTGAGGTCTCCTGCGGCGGCCGAACATGTCCTGAATGTCGTAGTGTTCCATTCTGTAGAAGCTGTCGCCACTTCTTTTGTAGTATCGGTCTTCGCCGAGCTTTGCCATATGCGGACCTGAATCACTTTCAGGGACGATTGTGATAGCGAAGCCGGAATCCGAATCCAAGGGAATTGGACGGTGCCTTACAGCGGGCACGGAAGGATTGACAGCTTCACCGGTAAGTTCATTGAGCCTTGAAATGAATAGGGACAATGGCTTGATTTCTTTTTTTCCGGAGGCACAGTTGATACCATCTGCGTTCTTACGTGCATCGATACCCCAAAGAATTAGGCCGCCGCTGGAGTTGGCAAAACCAGAAAGAGCCTTCGACAGGTTCTTTTTGTCGTCTGCATGAGTCAGGTCGGGGCGGTTAATGACCTTGAAGTCAAGGTTGAGATTCTCCTCTTGAGATTCTGCGATGTATCTGTCAATCTCGTGGAGAGACATTTCGTAGAAGGTTTTCTCTAGATCCATGACGTCTTTAATTCAATATGCTGCCGCATGGCGCCTAACGTGTGCAGCAACCACACCGCAGTTTTTGCCGCTCAGAAACGAAGCGCACGGAGAGCCACTAACCTACCCGCCGACCTGTCCGCTGGAACGCAGTGAAGGCGGAAGCGTCAGCGCAGGCGGGTCAAACGTCTCATCTTCTCGCGGCGGAAGCCGCAAACCAAATTGTGAGCAAAACCGTTGAGCGATCCGCCTCTGGCGGAGAGCGCCGTTGTTGCCGCTGTTATGCGACGGCCTGCGGCACCTTCAATTGTTAATGCTGTCTCCTTATAAGGGCGCGAAGTAAGTCCTCAAAGTCCAGAAGCTTGCTTGAACGGATGACGTTGCCAAGATTAATAGGAATCTTCGTGAGTGCGAGAGTGTCCTGCTTATGCGGGATGTTCGTAATCCTGACTTCGCCTGTTGCAGTGTACTCGGGCCCTCCGTACAAGATGCCAAGGAAGTAAAACCTACTCCCGATGACAGTGTTGCCGGTTCTTGAAACGTAGTTGCCGACATTGTAAAGAAAAACTGGGGAGCCGCTGCAACCAGGGAAAGAGGCAGCGTCAATCATAAACTCGTCGCGTCCTTCATATTTGTTGGCCGGATGGGTAGCAGTGATTCCCTTTCTAAAGATGGGATAGTTGTTGACGCGATCCCAGATGCCAATTGGATATCCGACAGTTAGGATTTCTTCGACGGCAGTGAGTTCTTTTAGTTGTGCTTCGGTCGGGATTACTGACTTGTCAATTGTCCGATAGAAGGGAGTAAACCCTTGACTGACCGCTTGGTTAATAAGTGGCGCAATGGGCATTATCGCGAGATCGGTTTGTGGATCAGGATGGGGGATCCAGCGAGACTCGAAATTATCCAATGACACCGGAATTTGAGAAGTCGAATTTGGTGTTCCGTCTGGATTTGCTCTTGTTAAGACGAAAGACCCCCGTTGAGTACCTGCGACAACGTGCTTGTTGGTAACGATCACTGGGACGCTGCTATCGCCTTCTTGGAGCATAGAAAAGAAAAATCCAGTACCCACACCATCGAGATTACCCACTTTGACCTCAATTCGGACTGTACTAAAAGCGATCTGCTCCGTTAGAGAAAGATTAGGCGCTTGTTGTGCCATCGAATTTACTCCGAACAATATTGTCAGTCCGCTAAAAGAACGATATAGATGCTTGGCAACGTTCATCGTGAACTGAACTCGGTGATTGTATGGAAATCAGTAGTGCCGCAGGCTGTTCGCATAACTACCGCATAATCGCATTGCGTGATTATTTCGTTTTAGGGAGGGTAGCCGCATTGCGTGCTTGCCCCGAAAAATTCGGGGCTTGCGTACCTTGTCTGAGAAAGCATCCGATCTAACGGATTAACCACCTTTGCAATCTGCTTCTTGCTTACGTGCGTGCTCACCCCGTGAGATAGTTCTTGAATCGATTCTTGATATACCGCTTCCCCAAAGAAGTCCTGAGGTATTTTTCTCGCGCATCGGGCGCGGGAAAATGGTGAGCGCATGACTCGATAGAACTCTTGGACGCTTTGATAGTATTCGGGCTATAGTTGCGGAGACAAAGCTCGTCGGTAAGGACATCGAACAAATGTCGACGGTGCTCAGGCATGTGGTTTCTGTGGTCGCAGGGTGGTAACAGAAACAACGGCCTCATATTAGTAAACTCGTGCGTCAGTGTCAAGAGGGGTCAAGTAAAAGGCGGATTAAAGCGGGGATTTCTGCATGAACCGCGCCAGAAAAGCCAATGCCTTGTAGAAAACAACAAATCCGGGGAAGGTCTTGAGGCGTCTTAAAATAAAGCTGCCTGACCGAAGCGATCGGGCCTATCTAAAAAATCCGAGGGAATGGCTTTCCATTTTTCACATGGTTTCTAAAACCCGGAAGGTCTATCTCGTGAAATACTCCATCAGTGCGGCCGTCACGCCCCTTTGCAGGTTCCGGATGTCGTTGTAGAAGCCGTCCGCCTTAACACCGAGGTTCTGGCGGTTGGTTAGGATCACCAGCACCGCCCTGTGGGACGGGATGAAAGCGCCATAGGTGCCCGTAAATCCGCTGTGGCCAATCGCAACAATCTCCTCGCTCGTGTTGGGCGAGAGGTTCGTGACCTGCCAGCCCAAACCGTGGCCGTAATCGTTCTTCTTCGTGAACTCTTCGACAACCTGCGGACGGAAAATTCTCTTGCCTCCGTATTCTCCCTTATTCAGCATCACACTCAGGAGAACATAAACATCGTCCACGGTCGAGAACAGTCCTGCATGTCCCGCCACGCCGCCATGTCCATAAAACGCGTTGCCGTCGTTCGTTTCGCCTTTGAGCGTATAGTGACGCCATCCTTTGAAAATCTCCGGACTCGGGTCGCCGATCACGCGGTAACCGAACGCCGTGTCTGCCACCATCCTGTACTCGTACGGGTTGCCGTGCGAGGTGGCGGCGATCTTCGTGAAACCGAACGCGAGCGGCGTGTAGCTCGTCGAACGCAGGTTGAGCGGGCGGTAGATCTCTCGCTTCACAAACTCATCGAGCGCCATCCCGCTCGTCTTCTCGATGATGTAGCCGAGGAGCATGAAGCCAAGGTCGCTGTAGCGCCGTGCCGCACCGACCGGATATTGCAACGGCATCGCACAGATCTGCTTGAAGACTTCCGTCTTGGTGGAGGCGTAGAGATAGAGCGGCTGCCACTGGTAGAGGCCGCTGGAGTGCGTCAACAGATGCCGCACGGTGATGCTGTCTTTCGACGGACCGCGAAACTCCGGTAGGTAGCGGAAGACAGGGTCGTTGAGTTTCACCGCGCCGCGATCCACCAGGACCATCATCCCCATCGTGGTTGCCAGGACTTTCGTCATCGAAGCAAGGTCGAAGAGATGCTCGGGGGTCATCGGTTCCGGTTGAGCGAGTTTGCGCATACCGTAGTCGTACAGTTGCGCGTAGCCGTAGGCGTTCCGGTGGAGAATCTTTCCGTCTTTGGCGACGAGCACGACCGCGCCGGGGAGCTCGCCATCCTGGATGGCTCTTTGGACGACGGAGTCGATGCGGTTGGAGAGGAGAGTCGCCGGTTGTGCGAGGCCGTTTGATGCGAGGAGGAAGAAGAATGCGAAGACGGACAACCGACGCGCGAGGGTTGAGAACGGGGGATTCATAGTGGCAGAGTTCACTCCCACCGAAACGCCTTCACCGCCACAAACACCGAAATCACCGCCCAGACGGTCAGGCCGATGATCTGCGGCATCACGTCAACGAGCGTCGCGCCTTCGATGGCGATGTTGCGCAGACCGTCCGCTAAGTAGGTGAGCGGGAAGAAGTCCGTAATCGTATGTGCGATACCGGGCAGGTTGGAGCGGCTGAAGAAGATGCCGGAGAGGAACATCATCGGCAGGGTGATGATGTTGGCGAGAGGCGCAACCTGGTCCTCGCTCTTCGAGATGCCTGAAAGCGCAAATCCAATGGCAAGGAACACGATTCCCCCCAGAATTGCCACGATGAGCATGTCCCAGAGGCTCCCGATGAAATGCAGGTCGAACATCACCATCCCCGCGCCGACCATAATCGCAACCTGCAGCATCAACACGACGAGACGCATGATGACCTGGGAGATGATGAAGTCGTTCGGGTTGATGGGGGTGACGAGCAGGCGGCGGAGGATACCGCGCTTTTTCAACAGAACGAAGCTGAATGCCACGCCGAAGATGCCGCTGTTCATGATCGACAATGCGAGGACACCCGGTAGGAGAAAATCGATGTACGTGAGGTTGCGGCTGTTGACCAGCTCGGTATGCAGTGTGGGGCGAGGAATGCCGCTGTGCTGGCGGAACACCAGTTCATCGAGCACGCGCTGGATGAGCATGCGCCCGACTTGTGTTTCCTGCGGCCGCTCGGCGTTCAGGTAGAGCGTCAGTGAATCGTGTCTGCTCGGCTGAAACTGTGGCGGAATCAGGAGGACCAACGCTCGTTCTCCCCGTTTGAGAGCTGCCAGCTCATCCTGCTCGCTTCCCGTGAGAATCTTCAGTGCCGAGACCTCCTTCAATGCGCCGACGAGGAGTGTATCCGGCGAATGGTTGACCACGCCGAGCGTGATCGTGTCGAAATCCCCGAACTGCACGAAGCTGAAGAGGAAGACCATAAAGAGTGGCAGCAGGATCGTCCAGAGGATCGCTTCGCGCTGGCGAAGGAACATCTTCAGGGAAGCAATAGTCAGGATCAACTTCAGTCGCATTATTCTTCTCGCAGGTGATGTCCGGTCAGGTCGAGGAACACGTCTTCCAGGTTCGCCAGTCGCTCGACGCGCTCTTTGGTGAAGCCCCGCCCAAGGAGTTGCTGAACGAGCTCGTGCGGCGGCGCGCAGGCGATGATTTTTCCGCGATCCATGATCGCCACACGGTCGCACAACTCCTCCGCTTCTTCCATATAATGTGTCGTGATGACGATCGTCTTTCCCTCGGACCGAATGCGCCGGATGACGCCCCAGAGGTGGCGGCGAGCTTGAGGGTCGAGTCCCGTCGTCGGCTCGTCAAGAAAAAGCACCACCGGATCATTGACCAGGGCGGCGGCAATCGAGAAGCGTTGTTTCTGTCCGCCCGAAAGCTCGCCAACGTACGAGCCCGCTTTGTCGCGTAACTCGGCTTCGTCCAAGAGCTTGAGCGGATCGACCCGCCGGCCGTACATTTCACCGAAAAGGACAAGGAGTTCCGTCAGTTTCAGCTTGTCAAAGAAGGCGGAGGATTGCAGCTGCACGCCGATGATCTGCTTGACCTTCTGCGGCTCTTTGGTGACGTCGATGCCGTTCAGCACCACGGTGCCCGTGTCGATGGGTCGGAGTGTCTCAATCATCTCCAGCGTCGTTGTCTTGCCCGCGCCGTTGGGACCGAGGATGCCGAAGACCTCCTGCCGCTGTACGTCAAAGCTGATGCCGTCGACGGCAACGAGGTCGCCGTAGCGTTTGGTAAGATTACGGACTTCGAGGACTGGGTTCATGGAAGCGCAGTATTCCAACACTCAATGTCTAAGCCCAGCTTTTCAGTAACTTGCGGAGAGGACTGAAAGGCTTAGCCGAACCTGGCGGTTTGCGAGGAACCGCAAAGGACGCCAAGAGACGCAAGGAAATATTATTGAAAGCTGACAGAAATAAATAGTGAAACCTCTGGAATATTATTTCTCGCAACGCCGCCTGCCTTCGCCGAAGTGAAGCTGCTTCGGCTTCACGCAGGCAGACCAAGAGCGCCAAGGCCAGATTCTGGTAAAAATCAGCGTCTTTGCAAACGTAGCGAGCTTTGCGTGACACGTATCGGTTTTTTGACAGCCTGCTGGTCATTACTTGCACGATTCGCTCACCACCGCGCCATTCACCACGACGGTACAGACGTGCGAAGTGTACTCGAACGGATCGCCATCGAACAGAACGATGTCGGCGTCTTTGCCGGCTTCGAGGGAACCCACGCGCTTGTCTACACCGATGATGCGTGCGGCGTCGATGGTGACGGCCGCGAGGGCGTCCTCAAACGCCAGACCGTTTTTAGCAGCAATGGCCGCTTCGAAAAGAACAACGCGAGTTTTTGGAACGTAGCCCTCAAACCCGCTCTGCAGAGCAAAGGGGATTCCCGTTTTCTTCAACATGGCGGCCGTTTCCATGGAAGCGTTCCGCGTGTCGCCGCCGGTACGCACCATCGTGGGGTGCAGGATAACCGGCACTCCGGCCTTCTTGATCTCATCAAGGACCAGATAGGCTTCCGCCGCCCCATCTAAGACCATCTTGAAGCCAAACTCTTTCTGTAGTCGCAACGCCGCCATGATGTCGACGGCGGTTTGCGCAGTAATCATCGCTTTCATCTCGCCGCTCAGCACCTTGGCGAGCACGTCCATTTTCAGGTCGCGGGAGGGACGCTTCGATGGATCTTTTTCCTTCATCTTGGTAGCGTACTCCTGTGCCTTCAAAAATTCCGACCGAATCATGGCCACGCTTTTGGAGCGCGTGCCGGGCGAGCGGAAATTCTGACTTACCGACGAGCCGAGTGTAATGGCGACCATGCCGACGGAATCCACCAATGCCTCCGCAACAGTGTTGCCGACGGTTTTCACCACAATTGTGGTCCCGCTTGCTAACGCACCGGGGCCCGGACCGGTATGCGTCGTCGTGACGCCGAGGTTACGTACCCACTCGACTAACGCCTCGCGCGGATTGTATGCGTCGATTGCACGAAGCTCCGGTTGCACGGGGCTGGAGGTCTCCAGTTGCATCTGGTCGTGCGGAACATTATAGATGCCCGCGAGACCGACGACGCTATGCGCGTCCACGAGACCGGGCGTTACGACCTTTGCAGAGAGAACTTTGTAGCCGGCGGGAATCGTCACTTGCGATGCAGCGCCGACGCGTTCAATCTTGTTGCCGCGAACGAGCAGAACGCCATCTTTGATCGGCTGACCCGCCATCGTGTAAACGGTTTCGCCGCGGATGGCAAGCTGACCAACAGCGAGGGAAGGGATGAAGAAAAGGCAGAGGAAAAGATAAGCCCACCCCCGGGCATCAAAGGGTAACGTTGTGTTCAGCGGGCAGGCTTGTTCTCCCCGAAGAAGGGAAAAAATGTTTGTTCGATCTCTGTTCATTGAATACCTCCTTCGCAGGCGTCTTCATACAGGTCGCCGCGAAACACGTTGTAACCCCCGACGGCGTATTTCTTGTCGTCCGGATTCGAGCGGTCGAACATTTTTCTTCCTTCCACCCATGTTTGTTCTACGTGCGTGTAGACGCTCAGCGGGTCGCCGGAAAGGATGATGAAATCCGCATCTTTACCCGGTTTCAGTGAACCGATGCGGTTTTGAAGGTCGAGCATCTTCGCGCCGTTGATCGTCATGGCTTCGAGTGCCGTTTTGCGGGACATCCCAGCCCGTACGCCGAACGCCGCCGAGCGGAGGAAGAGTCGGGAATCCGTAATCCCGTCATCGGTATGGAAGGCGACCAGGGCGCCGGCTTTTTCCAACGCTACGCCGTTCTCCCATCGAATGTCCACCGCTTCGAGTTTTCCGCCTGGCGAATCCAGCACGATAATCGATGCAGGCGCGCCGGCTTCGGCGATCTCTTTGGCGACTTTCCATGCCTCGCTCACATGCTGGAGGACAACGCGGAACCCAAATTCTTTCGCCAGTCTCAGAACCGTAAGGATATCATCATGACGGTGCGTGTGGTGATGCACGATGCGTTTGCCGTCAAGCACCTGCACGAGCGCTTCCATGTCGAGCTCGCGCTTCGGCATTTTTGCCGGGTCTCCTTTCGCCGCCTGAATCTTTGCGCGGTATTCCTGAGCTTTCACGTACATCTGCCGCACCAGCGCAGCCGATTTTGCCCGTGTGCCGGGGAACGGAGCCTGGCGAATGGAGTTCGTCCCGTTTGCCATTTTCATCCCGCCGCAGATGTCGTTGAGCGGGTCTTTACAGAAGAGCATGTCGTTAATCGTATTAGCCGGTCGGAGCTTGAGGTACGCCGTCTGTCCGCTGAGCAGATGACCGGACCCGGGCATAACGTTGAGCGTGGTGATGCCGCCGGCGAGAGCTTTCTTGAAGTCGTCCGAACGGACGTCGATGGCGTCGAGAATACGCACGTCGGGTTGCAGTGGAGCAGAGCCGTCACCGCCGGAACCGCCGCCGAGGTGAGAATGGGTATCGACCATTCCCGGCATGATCACCTTGCCGCTCACATCGTGAACGACGGCATCAGCGGGAATAGCGACTTCCCCAGCCGTTCCAACGGCGAGAATCTTTCCATATTGAACAAGCAGAACGCCATTCGTGATCGGCTCACCTTCGATCGGGATGATGGTTGCACCGCGAAATGCGTAGGGCTTTTCCTGAGCCACGACGAGTGTGGTACAGAGAAGAACTATGACAGAGATGAGTTTGACTCGCATCGCTCCT
>DATLYT010000120.1:0-7238 GCA_035574455.1 Bacteroidota bacterium | reverse complement strand
ATGAAAGATGTTGCCCCCAACCTGCCGGTGGTGATGGTGACCAAGAATGAAGCGGAGAGCTTGATGGAGGAAGCGATCGGCAGTAAGATCAGCGATTATCTGTTGAAGCCGGTCAACCCCAATCAGGTCTTGCTGGCGTGCAAGAAGTTTCTCGAGGCCAAGAAGATCACGAGCGAGTATGTCTCGCGTGACTATACGAAGGAGTTCCAACAAATCTCTCTCGCTCTGATGAACCCGCTTGACCACGAAGGGTGGGTTGACCTGTACGTCAAACTGACAGGTTGGGATCTTGAACTGGATGAACACCCCGAGCTCGGTCTGCGGCAAACATTGCTCGACCAGAAGCGGGAATGCAATGTCGAGTTCGGAAAGTTTGTCGAACGCAATTACCGGAATTGGATTGACCAGCGAGGCTCGGCTCCTCTTCTGTCGAATGGGGTGGTCGAACGTTACGTTCTCCCCGAATTGGATAACTCGTCGTCAGTCTTCCTGATCGTCGTGGATTGCTTGCGCCTCGACCAATGGCTCGTCATGGAGCGGCACTTGACGAGTTATTTCAACATCCAGAAGGACTATTATTACAGCATTCTTCCCACCGCAACGCCGTATTCGCGAAACTCAATTTTCAGCGGCTTGTTTCCGGCGGAATTAGAAAAACGTTTTCCTGAAATCTGGCAAGCTGGCGAGGACGACGAAAATAGCCGCAATCGCAACGAGCACCAGCTATTAGATAAGCTGCTGGAGCGGAAGAAGATTCAACTCAAGCCTGAATCGAAGTACGTCAAAATTCTTGACGCAGAGTTCGGTAGGCAGGTGGAGGCCAATATTCTCTCCTACACCAAGAGCAAGCTCACGGCGATTGTGGTGAATTTCGTCGATATGCTAGCCCACGGCCGGTCGGATTCCGCGCTTCTGAAAGAAATTGCTCCGGACGAAGCTGCGTATCGGTCGCTCACACAATCTTGGTTCCTCCATTCGTCACTGTTCGGTATGCTCAAGACGTTGTCGACGCAGGACAATGTGACGATTCTTCTTACGACCGACCATGGCAGTGTTCGCTGTCTCCGCGGCTCGAAAGTCATTGGTGACCGCGAGGCGTCAACCAACCTGCGCTACAAATACGGTCGCAATCTCAAAGTTGACGACCGCCAGGCTGTCTTTGTGAAGAATCCGGCAGACTACAAACTACCGCGCGGCGGCGTGACGACAAACTACATCCTCGCGAAAGAAGATTACTACTTCGTCTATCCGACGGATTACCACAAATATCTGAACCAGTACCGCGACAGCTTTCAGCATGGCGGAATTTCCATGGAAGAAATGATTCTGCCGCTCGTCAAGCTCACAACGAAATGACGATACAGCATTATACGACTTATTCGGCGGAAGAGACACGAGCCGTTGCGCGTTCGTTTGCAGAACGGCTCCAGCGTGGAGATGTCGTTGCGCTCACGGGCGAGCTCGGCGCGGGCAAGACGCAGTTTGTCAAAGGCGTGTGTGAAGCGTTCGGAGTTACAGAGCATGTCATGAGTCCGTCGTTCGTGATTCTCAACCGGTACAGCGGTAGAGACAGGAGCGGTGCTGAACTGTTGATCTATCATCTTGACCTCTATCGCGTGGCATCGATCGAAGAAGTCTACGATATCGGTATAGAAGAGTTTGTGTACGGAGACGGTATCACGTTGATCGAGTGGGCGGAGCTGCTGGGGGAAATGTTGCCGGCAAACCGGTACGATGTTCGGTTGTCCTTGGGGGCGGACGCCCACGAGCGGTTGATCTCCATCGGGCGCCGCGCGGAAGCCGGTGTCCGGCGCGAGATTCGTGAAGAGGCCGGCGCATGACCGTGCTCGGTCTCGAAACGTCCACAGCGGTTTGTGGCGTGGCGGTGGTGAGTGATGAGGGGTGGAGTGTTGAGCGGGCTGTGATCGAAGAACATATTCACTCCGAGAAACTGCTGACGTTGGTGAACGACGTCATTCGAGAAGCAACCATGACACTTGAAGACCTCTCGGCAATCGCTGTTTCCGTCGGTCCCGGTTCGTTCACGGGATTGCGTATCGGTTTAAGTAGTGCCAAGGGCCTCTGTTACGCACTTGAGAAACCGTTGCTGGCCGTCCCCACGTTCGATGCTATCGCAGCCGATGTGGCGATGCGCGGTGTGAGCAGTTCACAGCTTGTCATAGCGGTCGATGCGAAACGGAACGATTATTACGTTGCGACCTATTCCATCCGCGAGGGACTGACTCAGAACGATGAAGAGGTCTCTGTCTTCAGCGAAGAAGAGCTTGTACGAAAGCTTCGTTCCATGCCGGGTGCGCTGCTGATCACAGATCGAACGAAGCATCTCTCGCAGGCGGTCGGAAGCTCGTTGACTGTTCAGCCCATGCTTGACTATTGTCATGCGTCGACGGTAGCGACAGTCGGGATAAAGAAATTCCTCGCAAAAGAATTTTCCGATCTCGCATCGACGGAGCCGATGTACCTCAAGGATTTTGTTGTACTCACGAAACAGACCTCTTTCCACACGTAGAGAAAAACGCCTATGGCTTGGTTCAGACGGTCAAAAGAAGGCATTTCCCCGGAAGTGCAGAAAAAAGAGATTCCCGACGGTTTATGGACGAAATGCACCGGTTGTAATGAAATCATCCACCGAAAACAGCTCGAACAGAATTTCTACTGCTGCCCCAAGTGCAACACCCATTTCCGCATCGGGAGTAAAGAGTACTTTGCCATTTTACTGGATGAGGGGAGTTTCAAGGAGATGGACAAAAAGATGCGGTCGGTCGACGTGTTGAATTTCGTCGATACAAAACCGTACAGTGTGCGGTTGGAGGAGACGATCCGCAAAACGTCGTTGATGGATGCCATTCGCACCGGTACCGGTAGCATCGAGGAAATCCCGGTTGCAATCGCGTGTATGGATTTTGCGTTCATCGGTGGTAGCATGGGCTCGGTTGTGGGGGAAAAGATCAGCCGACTCATCGACGTCGCCTTGAAGAAGGAGCTGCCGGTCATTATCATTTCATCGAGCGGTGGAGCCCGTATGATGGAGAGTGCCCTTTCGCTGATGCAATTGGCGAAAACGAGTGCCAAGCTTGCCCAGCTTGCCCATGCCGGGATTCCGTACATCTCCGTGCTCACCGATCCGACAACCGGTGGTGTGACAGCGAGCTATGCCATGTTAGGTGATGTACACATCGCCGAGCCCGGAGCGCTCATCGGCTTTGCGGGGCCGCGCGTTATCAAACAAGCAGTGGGGAAAGATTTACCGAAAGGGTTTCAGCGCGCTGAATTCTTGATGGATAAGGGGTTTGTCGACCTTGTCGTTCCCCGAAAAGACCTGCGGGCAACGATAGCCAAGATGCTTCGATTAATTCAGGGTTAAGACATCGTTATAGGACATGTATGAAGATCCATATCCTCGGTGTTCCGATGGACCTCGGCGCAGGCCGTCGAGGGGTCGATATGGGGCCGTCCGCGCTGCGCATTGCAGGCGTTGCCGAAAAACTCCGCGCTCTCGGCCACACCGTTATCGATGAAGGGGACATCCCCGTCAAAGCCCCCGAGCAACAAAAAATCCGCAACGAGAAACTCAAATACCTTCCAGAAATTGTCCGTGCCTGTACCCTCCTCGCCAGCAAAGTGGAGAAGATTGTTCTGAGCGGCGGCTTTCCGCTCGTCCTCGGCGGCGATCATTCCATTGCGATTGGAACGATCGGGGGATTGGCGTCGGCTTGCGCAAAGACAAATAAAAAAGTCGGAATCCTCTGGATCGACGCGCATGGAGATTTGAATACGGATGAAACTACGCCCTCCGGCAATATCCATGGTATGCCGCTGGCCGCTGCACTCGGTTTTGGTGCGTTAGAGCTTACGTCGATTGGAGGCGATTCGAACAAAGTTCGACCTGAACATGTTGCGCTGATTGCAACACGGGAGCTTGACCCGGGCGAACGAGCACTCATCAAGAAGCAGGGAATTAACATCTTTACCATGGAGGAGATTGATAAGCATGGGATGGCGGTCGTTATCACCAAGGCTCTTAGAAAACTGAGGGATGTGGATTTTCTCCACGTCAGCCTCGACCTCGATGCGGTGGACCCCTCTGTTGCACCGGGGGTCGGCACGCCGGTCAAGGGCGGGCTGAACTATCGCGAGGCGCATTTGATTATGGAAACGCTGAACGAAGCAGGCCGAATGTCCTCACTGGAGGTTGTCGAGGTCAATCCGATTTTGGACAACCGGAACCAGTCTGCTGAGTTCGCCGTCGAATTGATCCAATCGGGATTTGGGAAAAAAATTATTTAGAAGCCATCTCAAAAAGTGTTATTCCGCAAATTGTGATGGAGAAGAATGTTGTATCCCCGTCTGTGGCGGACTACGGAGTGCTCGAGATTCGGCAAGGGTTATCCTTCCTCATCGTCCCGTAGGGACGAAATGTTGGTAGGATGTCAAAGACGTAAGATTCAGGTCCAAACAAAGTTATTGTAGCCGCGATAGCGGCGTCATTATGGTAGCCCTTAGATTTATCTGCGTTAGATGCAAATCATCACCACCATACGCGAAATGCAGAAATTGTCCGAGCAAGTGCGCTTGAGTGGAAAGCGCGTTGGGGTTGTTCCCACGATGGGCTACCTGCATGCCGGACACATCAGCCTCATCGAAACGGCGCGCGGAATTTCCGACGTTGTTATCACTACGATCTTTGTTAACCCAACACAATTTGGCCCGGGCGAAGACTTTGAGCGATATCCGCGCGATTTCGAGCATGACCGTACGCTTGCTACCCGTGCCGGCTCCGACGTTCTGTTCTGTCCCGATGTTCGCGAGATGTATCCGGAGGGATACGCAACCTATGTCGAAGTTGAGAATGTCTCAAAGGTGTTGGAGGGGAAATTCCGGCCTACGCACTTTCGCGGTGTTACGACCGTTGTGATGAAGCTCTTAAATATCACGAAGCCACATGTCGCTGTATTCGGACAGAAAGACGCTCAGCAGGCATTCATCGTCCGGAAGATGGTGCAAGAGTTAAATCTCGATGTTGTCATCCACGTCGCCCCCATTGTTCGCGAGCCGGACGGGCTGGCGATGAGTTCGCGGAATGTGTATTTAAGTCCCACCGAGCGTGCCAACGCGACAGTCCTCTTCAAATCGCTTCAACTTGCCGAACGACGCATTCAGGCCGGCGAGCGGTCTGTTGAGAAGCTCCGGTCTGAAATGCTGAGCTTGATCGCAAGCGGCAATCCCACACAGGTCGATTACGTAGCGTTTGTTCGGCCGGAGACGTTTCAAGAAATCGAGCAGATCGAGCCGCCGTCGGTTTTGGCATTGCTCGCGGTACGCTTCGGCTCGACGCGGCTCATCGACAACATGCTCATCAACGTCCAATCGTGAGAGGAACAGAACGAGTGTCGGCTTCGTCCAACATACGAAACAATTTCGCGACGGTCATCATGGCGGCGGGCAAGGGGACACGCATGAAGGAGCCGGACCGGGCAAAAGTGATGTTCGAATTGATGGGGAAGCCGATGATTCATTACGTCGCCGACCTTGCCGTCGCGTTAGGGTCTGTACGGATCATCGCCATTGTCGGGTTCCAGCGCGAAAGTGTGATGGCGTACCTCAAAAACACTCACCCGGCAATCGAGTTTGTTGTCCAAGAGCCGCAGTTAGGCACAGGTCACGCCGTTCAACAATCGGAAAAGGCGTTGAAGGACTTCTCAGGTGAAGTGTTGGTCCTCTCCGGTGATGTTCCCCTCTTGACGAAAGAGACCATTGAGGAAATGTTGCGACTTCATCATACATCCGGAGCAGTCGCGACGATACTGACTGCAGAGGTCAACGACCCGACGGGCTATGGACGAATCATCCGCAATAGCACGGGTGCGGTGGAGAAGATCGTGGAGCATCGGGACGCTTCTCCCGAAGAATTGAAGGTCAAGGAAATCAATTCCGGCATCTATCTTTTTCATAAAGACAAGCTGTTTGACGGGTTGAACCACATCGCCCCGCATAACGTTCAGAATGAATATTATCTGACCGATGTGTTCGAATACTTCTGGAACCACCACTGGACGGTGGCGGCTTTCAAAGCACCGCATGTCGATGAGATTCAGGGAGTGAATACGCGGGAACAGCTGGCGCAAGCGTACAACATTCTCCAGGCTCGGCATCTTGCAGCTCAGCAGAAGTCTTGACAATCATTCGAGTTTTAAGTACCATCTACAAGGGAGAATCAGTACACCTTTATCCCAGGAGGTCTGAGCAATGAAAAGAGTGTTGATCGTGAGTCTCATAAGCTTGGCTGTCTGCTTCTCATCTCTTGCTCAATTGAAATCCAGGGTTGATGCTGCCCCGCCGGTGAGCGAGTCGTTGCTGAAGGCGGGTGTTTCCGACCCATGGTTGGGCTTGTTGGATTTCAGCAAGCTTTCGATGCACCACAGTTACTCCCTGAGTTATACGAGCTTTGGCGGACAGGGCCTTTCGTTGGGAGTGTACACGAACAGTCTGATGTACAAGTTCTCTGACGTGCTCGACCTTCAGACGGACATCAGTTTGATGCACTCTCCGTACAGCTCGTTTGGCAACGCGAACGAACTCGGCGGTCTGTATCTTACACGCGCACAACTCAACTACCGGCCGACGGAGAACATGTGGTTCCAACTGCAGTTTCGGCAAGTTCCGCCGATGTACTGGTTGAACAATTATCGCAACCAAAATTTCTTTTACGGAATCGATCGATACGAGGACCATCGCTAATTCCCCGTTGTTCAGTGTGAAGTGTCTCGACCGAGCAGGCGCCAGCATTCCAGGCGTGTCTGCTCGGTTATTTTTGTACCCAGGTGTCATTCGACGAACGTTTGCATGAAGGATTTATCGACCGGGCCACATACATCCACAGCCGAATCTTCGCCGCAACATCAGCCCGATTCCTCCCGTCCGTTCTGGAAGCGATTGTTGCCGATCGCCGTTGTTCCTCCGGTTCTCCTTCTCCTCTACGTTGTTGCACGAAGTATATTCAGCACGACAGGCGAGCCGGAGCTTGTGGTTGGAGGAAGGGCAAGAGCCATTCAGCTCGATGTGCTGAACGGCTCAGGTCAACCGAAACTCGCGCAACGCCTGACCGATTATCTACGCGCCCGCGGCTTCGATGTGGTGGAGTTGGGTAACTATACCTCGAGCATCGAAGCGACACAAGTGCTCGATCGTGCGGGCAATCTTGACGCGGCGAAACAGGT
>DATLYT010000119.1:0-4193 GCA_035574455.1 Bacteroidota bacterium | reverse complement strand
CCAACGAGCTTCGATGCGCCAGTCGCGCTTCACAGGAAATCGCTCAATGCCGGTAAACTCTTTCCGGTTCTTGGCTTCCGTATCCCACATCCGAATGGCAAAACGGTCGCCACGTTTAATGACGATAAAGGCACGTGTGCCGACTTTCACCGTGTCGGGTGTGACGCTTTCGCTTTCAACGTGAAACGTGCCACCGGTGAACGGTTTATCATTGAGTGTCGCCTTCACGCCGGGTTTGATTTGCAGTGAGGCCTCTCCGTTCTTTAGCGTTAATGTGCCGAAACCCTTGACTTCCTTTTTCCCTTCTTCAAGCCAGTCAAGAGCAACTAACGTGAGCCACCCGTAATCTCGAAGAAGGTTCTTCACGCGCTGTACATGCCACGCGCGCACTTCCTCTTCGTACGAAATTGCCGTAGAGTCCGCCATGGGCAAACCTTGAGAGTGGTTGGTCAGCATGAGTATGATGAACAGAGGATTCACACCGTACCTCAGAAGCTGTTATAACACGCCGGGGTGCTTTGCTCCACCAAACGTTGATAGGAATAGGATGGAGAGAAAGAGAATCAATTGCACCATGATGAACAGGGAAACTTGATTGTTCAATCCCTTGAGCTGCTGTTCCGCGTCTGGTGATGCCGTTTTATCGCCGATAGCTTTGATGAGTGGCATGCGTTTGCCGGCGAGTTTCGGGCCGAACACTAAGCCATTCGTTGCAAGAATACCGAAGAGGATAACCTTCGCTACAAGCCAGCCCTCGGTATACCATGCTTCCGGCGCTTCTACGTAGCGGTTGTGAATGTTCCCGATTCCTGTCAGGAGAAACAACCCAATCGCTATCGGCGAGATGATGCTGAATGTTTTCATGATTCCACCGATATAGAGCTTTTTGCCCCAGTCCGGTTCTGCGCGGAGCTTGCGTTCGAGGATGATGTTTGCCGTAAGCAGTGCAGATGCTAAGCCAAACGTGACGAGATGAAGGAAAAACATGTAGGAGCCAGACATGAACTGCCCTCCGCATGGTAGCCGGGTGAAAGAAATTCAGTCCAAAGATAAGAAAATGAGCGAAGGGAGTCAAAAGAAGAATGGTACATTCTTCCCGTGTCTCCCGATCCCTGCGACGCGAGTAGATCAATTAGAAGAGAACGAAAACGAAAAACCTCCGCCCGAATCGCCAAACCGTGGGTTAACGATGTTGTTGTAAATCGAACCGAAGGTGTAGCTTAGGCCGACGAAGGCAAAGTAGTTGTAGTTCGTTGCCAGCTGTCTTCGCTGGAGAAGGACTTCTTCCTGAGAAGCGGTGCCTTTGCGTAAGGCGAGCTGGTCGTTGAGGCGTGAGTAGTTACCAAAGAGATTTAAAGACAGCCCTTCGAACAAGCGGAGAGAAAGACCGGCAAAGATACTCACTCGTTTTTTATTGACATCGTGGAGGTAATGAGAGCCTTCGATCGACGTTGTGATAGAGCCCCACGGCTGTTTAAGGTCGAGAGTAACGCTTAATGATTGATTCCCGAGGCTTTCGGATGTCTTATCAAAGATTGTCTCTTCATAGTAGAGAACTCTGGTATAGCCAATACGATAGAGAAAACGGAGTTGCTGGCGGGTGGATTCAGAGTAAGGGTAGAGGTTGTATTCGATTGCAGGAGCAAGATTCCAGGATAGCTTCGTGTTGCTAAACGTTGAGGTGAACGCAGACCCGAATCCGCCCACCGACCAGTGATCGCTGATACTTTTCACCGCCAGGGCGTTGAAATTCTGACCTCGAGAAAAGCTCTTGATGGTAATAGTTTCGGTCCCCGTTTGTGTTGAGACATCGTACTTGAATGTGCTTTCATTGTAGTTCGCATTAACGGAGAAGCGGAGTTTCCATTCTTCGGTAATCCTTCTTGCCGAAATGCCGCCATTCAGATACAAGAAGCTCGTCGTTTGCTGTCCATTGATGTTGCTGTTGATGTTGATGCTG
This sequence comes from Bacteroidota bacterium, assembly GCA_035574455.1. Classification (GTDB taxonomy): domain Bacteria; phylum Bacteroidota; class Ignavibacteria; order UBA10030; family UBA10030; genus DATLYT01. The sequence goes on along the minus strand of DATLYT010000119.1, from coordinate 2,233 downwards.
AACGTCCAGTAATCCCACTTGTCTACGACCTGAGCGGCAGCAGAGGGTTTCTTGTAGCTGATGGTAAGAAATTCACTCAGAGGTGTCCTCGCGACGTACCGAGCAAGCCCGAGTTTCAGGTAATGGACAAGCGCGCTTCGGATCATGTCCTGCGTGTCGGATTGTTTGGTCGTGAATGTCAGCGTATCGTCGATGCCGCGTGCGTTGTTTTGTCCGATGAAGGTGAGAGTGTATTCTCTTCCTCCGCCCCCTGTTGTGCGAGTCGTAATGAGAACATGTACATCGGCTTGAAGACGGTCGCGCACATAATTCACAAATGAAATTTCCGTCCGGATGTAATTTTCATCGCAAGAGCTACAGTCGATGTAGACGTTCGGAGCTTTGCTCTGAAGCGAAACCGCTGTGTCGGCCTGTTCCTGTGAGAATGCCGTGGAGGAGAGGAGAAACAATGCGACCAGGAGGGTGTGTGCGGTATTGTGGTTCACCATGGTGGCTCCTTCTGAAGTGTGGAAGATGATGAATGGATTGTTCTGAGAGTACAATGCCCCAATTGTTGTCTTCTAATGGACGGCTGATCCAGCGTTTTGGTTCCAATCAAAAGAGCTTGCTCCTTCAGACAGCAGGAGCTATATTAGCGGGCAATATAAGCTAAAAAATTCTCACCATCACGGGGATTCTATGCAGGCATTTTTCAGCTTCCAGTTCGGTTACCGATTGCTATGGATGGTAGGGCTTTTCACCACAGTGATTTTTGCCCAATCCCCGCGACCGATGAACGCCGCCGAAATTCAGCTTGCCCTCAAGCGCCTGACCGTTGTTGGTTCTGCTTTATACGTCGCTGCACACCCGGACGACGAGAACACGGCCATGCTTTCCTATCTGGCCAAAGGGCGGATGGTTCGCGCTGCTTATTTGTCGACTACCCGCGGTGAAGGCGGGCAGAACTTAATCGGCTCGGAACAGGGCGACCTCTTAGGCATTATCCGGACGCAAGAACTTCTCGCCGCTCGAAGGTTTGACGGCGCTGAACAATTCTTCACACGCGCGATCGATTTTGGGTTTTCAAAGAATTCTGAGGAGACGCTCAGCATTTGGGGACGAGAACAGATTCTTTCCGACATGGTGTGGATCATTCGCTCGTTCCGGCCGGATGTCATCATCACGCGGTTTTCCCCGACACTCGGCGGTCATGGAAATCACACCTCGTCCGCAATTCTTGCCGAAGAAGCGTTCCGTGTCGCGGGCGATCCGACAAAATTTCCAGAGCAACTCAAGCATGTGCAACCATGGCAGCCGAAACGTATCCTCTTTAACACGTCTCGCTTCATGACGGACCAGCTGGACACAGCACGAGCGCTCAAAGTCGATTTAGGAAAGTACAACCCGTTGCTCGGAATGTCTTACACCGAAATCGCGGGCATCAGCCGTAGCATGCATAAGAGCCAGGGGTTCGGTGCCAGTCAGAGCCGTGGCTCGCAGATCAATTATCTGAATCATACCGCCGGAGAGCAAGCCGAAAGCGACCTCTTCGATGGGGTGAATCTGACCTGGTCGCGCATCCCGCGAGGAGAAGCAGTGGGGAAAATTTTGGCAGAGGCATATTCTTCCTATAAACCAGGTAATCCTTCTGCATCAATACCAGTGCTGCTCAAAGCCTATGCTGAGATGAGAAAGCTTGAACCGAGTGTTTGGGTTGAGCAGAAGAAAGCCGAGCTGATTGAGGTCTTGCGAGCGTGCGCAGGTTTGTGGGTGGATGCGTTGGCTTCTCATTATGCAGCGGCGTCGGGGTCGGACCTTCGTCTCACGGTAACGGCAATCAGCAGATCCGAGTATCCCATTGTGGTGGAGCGGATGCGATTTCCCTTCAGCCAGAGCGATACTGTCCAGAATCGGTCTCTTGCGCGCAACGTTGGACATCAAGTTGTCGCTACGGTGAAGCTCCCTTACGATTTGCCTTACACACACCCGTACTGGTTACGGCAGTCGAGCAATCTTGGGTCGTACCGTGTTGACGACATTCGTTTCATTGGCTTACCGGAAAATCCGCCGGCGCTCTCCGTCACGCTCTCTCTCTTGTTCGATAAAGAACGGATCGAACTGAACATCCCTGTACGTTATCGGTGGGTGGACCCGGTCGATGGCGAACTGTATCGTCCGTTGGAAATCGTACCACCCGTCGCCATCAATCTGCCAGAACGTGTTTTTATGTTCTCTGATGACACCGAAAAGACTG
>DATLYT010000118.1:0-6411 GCA_035574455.1 Bacteroidota bacterium | reverse complement strand
GGGGACCATGTCCCACACCACCTTATTGCCAGCCACTTCCCACGACTTGCCAACCAGTCGGCGGCAGGCATCTTTCACAACGGCAAACGCCTCGGGAAGAAGTTCGTTGAGGGTGGATTCGATGGTGGCATCAAGTTCTTTATTCAACTCGTCGATGCGTGCGTAGAGTGCTTCTCGCTCGTCATACGTCTTAGCATTGCGGACTTCCTCTTTGGCGGCGGCGATCTCCTCTTCGATCTCTCTTGTGGCTTCCTTAATGCGGGCACGAAATTCATCCGTCTTCGCACGCAATTGCTCGTCCGTTAAGCCCTGCAATTGTTCGAAATGCTTGTTAATCTCCGCAACCAGGGGGAGTAACGCTTTGATATCCCGCTCATGCTTCGACCCAAACAGCTTTCTCAAAAACTGTAGCATCTGCTCTCGCTTTCGTGAAATGCAAAATTGTTTGAAAATATACCCTTTTTTCGTGGCGGATGCAAGGAAAGGACCTTGGTGGGTTTTTCCTCTGTTGCATTTCAGCTCTTTTCCGTCCACATTCGAGCACTCATGAAACGCTTCTAACAACATCCATGCATATGATGAAAGCATTCTTCGTTTTCCTGCTTGCTGTCGTATCATTCGCGGGCTGCGCAGGGATTTTTCCTCCGGGCGTTCCACGCGATCCCGTCGAGCGGCTCCGGTACGACATCGACCGCATCCTCGACGACTCGTTATTCATACCGACTCGCGCAGGAGTAAAAGTGGTATCGCTTGAATCCGGTGAAGTTCTGTACGAGCGTGACAGTCGCATGTTGATGCACCCGGCTTCCAACATGAAATTGCTCACCTCGTCTGCGGCGATTGCGTTGTTGGGAAGGGATTTCCCACTCAAAACAGCTGTTTTCGCAGATACGACGATGGTCGCCGATACACTCCAAGGTAATATCTATTTCAAGGGCTTCGGAAATCCCGACCTCAAAAGCGCGGACCTCGACTCGCTTGTCGCACAGATCCGGGCAGCCGGGATTGCTGCAGTTCGGGGTAACATCGTGGCGGATGTGAGCTATTTCGACGACCTTTATTGGGGGGAAGGCTGGATGTGGGATGATGAGCCGTACCAATTCGAAGCTTTCATCACACCGCTTTCGATTAACGATAATTGCATCAAAATTGTCGTTACTCCCGGCGCGAATCATGGCGACAGTGCACGGGTCACGATTGAACCGGCGACCTCCTACGTCACGCTCATCAATCATGCCATCACCGTGACCGACTCGGTCCTTGTCCCTCTCGATGTGACGAGATTGTTCAAGGAACGGCTGAACACGATTGTCGTGAATGGCCAGATTCGTCATTCATCGAGGGCTCGAGAGTTTTATTTGAGTGTCTGGAAGCCGGAACTCTATGCCGCCCATCTCCTGAAGGAGACGCTGGAACGGAATGGCATTACCGTTGGCGGTTCAACACTAATCGGGAAGGCATCACCCGAGGTACGAGAAATCGCCCGCCACATCGGAAGATTCGACTCCATGCTGGTGAACCTGAACAAAATCAGCGATAATCTTTCCGCCGAAAACATCCTCAAGATTATCGGAGCAGAAAAACGTGGAATTCCCGGGAGCGCGCGAAGCGGCATTTACGAAACAAAACTATTCCTTTCGCAATTCGGCATTGACACAACAACATTCCTGATGGTGGATGGTTCGGGTGTCTCACATTACAACTTGCTCACCGCAGAGATGCTTGTTCAACTGCTCGTCGGAATGGCACGCCAGCCAGAGTGGTTCCCGTTGTTCTACGAGTCGCTCCCCCTTGCGGGCGTAGACGGGACGCTCTCCAACCGCATGAAGGGTACACCGGCAGAAGGGAATCTGCGTGCGAAAACCGGATCGATCAGCGGCGTCAGCACGCTTTCCGGGTACGTGAGGACACAGGATGGGGAGATGCTCGCGTTCTCGATTCTCATGCAACACTTCATCGGAGGTAATCGTCCGTACCGTGAGGTACAGGACAAGATCGGAGCGATCCTTGCAGGATTCAGTCGCAAGCGTAATCCGCCGTTACCTACTCCGTAGTTGCATCTCCCTACACTTTTCTCTAAGTTATCGATTGCCAATCATGATGAAAACCCGTTTGCTGTTTTCCGTCCTTTCTTTCCTTCTCCTCCTTTCGTGCGAGAAACGACAGGCACAACCGGATCCTCAGCCCGCCCCGCAAGCGGTGGAACTCGCTGCCAACGTACCGAAATTCGATGGAGCGCAAGCCTTCAAGTTTTTGACAACGCAAACCGACTTTGGCCCGCGCAACCCCGGCTCAAAGGGCCATGCCGCCTGTCTCCAATATCTTCACGATCAGATGAACCGGTACGCCGATGCAGTAACAATTCAAAACTTCACCGCGAAAGACCATAAGGGGTCTCAGCATCAGCTGACGAATGTCGTCTCCTCGTTCAATCTCCAGGCAACCGACCGGATTCTGCTGACGGCGCATTGGGACACACGCCCGTGGGCAGACGAAGACCCGAACCCCGCTAACCGCAACAAACCGATCCTCGGCGCGAATGACGGAGCGAGCGGCATCGCTGTTCTGCTCGAAATTGCCCGCCTCCTCAAACAACATCCCCCGCCGATTGGAGTCGATATGGTATTTTTTGACGGCGAGGATTTGGGACGGTCGGGAGATACCGATTCGTGGTGCCTCGGCTCGAGACATTTTGCTCGAACAAAGGCACCGGGCTTTAACCCGCGATTCGCCATCAATATCGATATGGTGGGAGACCGGATGCTGACAATTCCGCGGGAACCGTACTCCGATGAGTATGCTCCACAGGTGGTCAACCTTGTCTTTTCGGTTGCAAAAGCATTGAAGATCGCCGCCTTTGTCGAAAAAGCCGGCAGGCCAACCTACGACGACCACATGCCGCTGAATGACGTGAAAATTCCCGCCATCGTACTGATCGATTTCGACTACCCGGATGAATCCAACCGCTATTGGCATACGATGGAAGATACGCCTGACAAATGCAGTCCGGAAAGTCTCGAAGCCGTCGGCACCGTACTACTGCACATCATTTATTCCAAAGCCTCAACTCCGTAAACTCTATGACCAACTCCTCCAGCACTTCATTTGGCGTCTATGAAGCCCTGCGCATTCTCGTTCCGGGCTTTTACTTCGCCACGTTGACGTTTTTGTTGTACCGCTCGTATCTTCAACAATTTCTTCCTGTCCATGCCACACCGCTGCTCATGGCTCTCCTCGTGGTATTTCTCGCGATCGTGGCAGGTTTGACACTCTACGCACAAGAAACGACGAAACGGAGAAAAGCGTTTTCGGAAAACCAGCCCAGCCGCTTTTTAAGCGACAAAGCCCGAACGATGAAGAACATGCCGTTGCTCGATGATGACGCTTCGCGCAAACTCTACTTTTATATTCTAAACAACCTGATGCCGCCGGCATTCCACGAAAAAATCTTTTTCTTTGGGACCGTCTACCACATCATGAGCAGCATCCGTCGTACCTCGTTCTGGTTTGCACTCGTAGCAACCGGAGCAGTGGCGTTTGAAGTCTCCCGAAATACCCCTCTCTTCGAACAGCAAGCCTTGCTTCTGTATGCTATCGCCGTCTGGTTGATTTATCTCTTGAACGTTCGCTACAACAAAGCCGACCGGAAGATGCAAGAGAATTATCAGGACCAGATTTTCTGGCTACAAATGAATAACGACCAGGTCGAGTCGATCCTCCGCAAGTTCCGTGACATCAACACTCCCGCGCGATGAAACCGAAGGCATGGAAACAGATCACGCTCATTGCTCCTGCCCACACTCACGATCTCCTCATCGGTTCTCTGACCGCTATCGGCTTCAACGGGTTTCTGCAGGAAGAGGAAACGCTTGCCGCGTTCATCGAACGGCGATACTGGGATAAACGCCTCGAAGCGGCACTCCAGCGGCTGGTCGACCGGGTGCGAGTGCAGTTCCCGGCTATCGGTGCACGATTTCTTCAGCGAGACCTCAAAGAAAAGAATTGGAACGCGGTGTGGGAGCGATCCGCAGGCATCGTTGAAGCAACCAACCGAATCATTATCAAGCCTTCTTGGAAGAAGTTGCGGAAAAAGGATCGAGGCAAGATCGTACTCCATATCGACCCGAAAATGTCGTTCGGCACGGGACATCACGAAACAACCAGACTCTGCCTGTCGCTCCTAGAACGCCATCTTTCCCCCGGCGTGTCTGTTCTTGATGTTGGAACCGGCACCGGAGTGTTGGCGATCGCAGCTCGAAAGTTAGGAGCGAGACGCGTGCTTGCTCTCGATATTGACCGATGGTCGATTGAGAACGCAAAAGAGAATGTCAAGAGGAACGGTGTTGCTCCCTACGTTTCGGTACGCCAGGATGGAGTGGATAAACCACTCAAGCGGAGGTTCCATCTCGTCCTCGCGAACCTTGACTACCCAACCATCTCTCGCTCGCTGTCGAAACTGCTCGCCTCGGTTTCTCCGGGCGGCACAATTATCCTCTCCGGACTCTTGACGTCCGACCTGCCTTCATTCCTGCAACTGCTCGAGCAAAGCTCGGCTGTCCCCGTGGAAGTCGTCGCCGAAAATGAGTGGATAGCTCTCGCCTTAATCAAACTCGACGGCGCTCCCGACAACGCGAAGCGACGAGCGGGAATGCGGAAGAAATCGTAATGCGTGTTGCCGCTGTCGATATCGGAACGAACACAATTCTGCTGCTCATTGCCGATGTCGGTAACGATGGGAGTGTGCGTGTGATGCGCGACGAGCAAGTGATTGCCCGGCTGGGAAAAGGCGTTGATGAACGGCGGATGGTCCTGCCTGAGACGTTTGAACGGGCGGTCTCTTTTCTGAAGACGTACAAAGCACTCATTGATGAAGCTCGAGTTGAACGCGTCGTTGCCTGTGGAACGAGTTTTCTGCGCGATGCCGAAAACCGTCAGGAATTCATCGACTTCGTCAGAGACAGGGTCGGAATCACCGTCCGCGTACTGAGCGGCGAGGAAGAAGCAATGCTGACATATGCTGGCGCTGTCTCGGAGTTCGCGACGGCAGGGTTGCATGAACAGTTTGCCGTGCTCGATATCGGCGGGGGAAGCACCGAGCTCACCATTGGATCCGGACCTCACGCCACGCAACGGATCAGCCTCGATATTGGCAGTGTGCGCATAACCGAGAGGTTCCTCAAGACATCACCGCCATCTTCTACGGGGCTCCACGAGGCATCAGAATTCATCCAAAAACATCTCCGCGCCCTGGTCGACCTTTCGCCCGGTACTCGCTTGATTGGCGTGGCGGGTACACTGACGACGTTAGCGGCGCTCGACTTACAGCTCCCTCAGTACGATAGAGCAAAAGTGAGCGGCCACGTGCTTCGACAAAACGTTGTTGAAGCCTGGTTTGAACGGCTCAAGTCAAAAACCATTGAAGAAATCAAGAGCTACCCGCAAATCTTGCCTGCACGGGCAGATGTGATACTCGCCGGCATCCTGATCCTTCTGGAGACGATGAAGCAATTGAGGGTGGAAGAAATCACGGTGAGCGATCGCGGACTTCGATACGGAATCGCTCTTCAGGCTGTGGGGTTGGTCAAAACATGAACATCAGCGGGTTGACGGATGGTTGGAAGGTTTTATGCTACACGTACCTTCTTCATCGTCTTCAGCACATCCTGCAAGGCATCGACGGCGTAGTCAAGGTCTTCTTTTGTGGTACTTCTTCCCATCGAAAAACGAATCGTCGCCTGAGCGGTCTTCTCATCCCTCCCCATAGCGAGGAGAACGTGCGATGGCTCCAAGCTTCCCGACGTACACGCCGACCCGCTTGTCACCGCAACGCCGCGCAAATCCATCCCGGCGATGAGTGCGTCGCCATCAAGGTCGTGAACCTTGGAGTCAAATGAGATACTGACAACATTCGGCAGGCTCTGTGTGGGATGGCCGTTAAAGAGCACGCCGGGAGACTCCAGTTTTGATTGTAGATAGCTCTTCAGTTCAGCAAACCGAAGAGCGTCATCCGTCATTCTCGCAGCACACACCTCTACGGCGGCTGCCAAGCCCACAGCCAGCGGTACATTTTGCGTCCCTGCACGGCGATTGCTCTCCTGGCCACCACCTTTGAGAAGCGGCTCAATCTTCGTCCCCTTCCTGATGTACATGACCCCAATCCCTTTGGGCCCGTAGAGTTTATGCCCCGAGAGAGACAGCAGGTCGACGCCTAATTCATCGACGTTGACTGGAATCTTGCCTACCGATTGAACGGCGTCCGTATGGACGAGCACACCCCGTTCTCGTGCAATGGACGCGATTTCCCGAATCGGCTCAATCGTCCCGACTTCATTATTGGCGTGCATGATGGAGATGAGACAGGTTTTTGTTGTGAGTGCTTTGCGGACATCGTCTGGGTTGACGAGACCAAAT
>DATLYT010000117.1:0-13176 GCA_035574455.1 Bacteroidota bacterium | reverse complement strand
TGCGTCAGCTCCATAGATTTTCTTCGATGGCGAATGCAAGGAAATTGCACGCCAATTTACACTTCTTCCACGATATCCACCACTATCTTTCGGAGCCATTTTCATCCACTCATTTAACTCACCCGGATTCACCGTATCGCCAAATGCCGTCATTGCCATCGCCATGCAAGAAAGCGCGCATCCCAGTGTACGGATTTTGATTTCATTTCCATTGTCATCATACGCATTATCATAATGATCATCTGCCCACGGTGAGTTTCCTCCCTGCGCATAGCGCGGCGGATTGATCGTACACTTCACCCACACGCTCCCCACGCCTTCTTTACCTAAACCCGTTACACCGATATCGACCTTCTGCGGTGGTAAACCAATCGGATTCTCTCCCGTCGCCGCAAACACCACCTGCCCACTCTGGGCGTCACCATAGGGAACATCGATGACCTCCTTGCCGACAGTACTCTTATATGCTAAGTTACCATAGCGTTCATCCACCCGCAACACGATGTTCACTTTCGTATCGGCCGGCGGGTCTATGTCGTTATCCCTCGCGTCTTTTCCCTGCACAAAAATCTTCGAGGTCTCCGTAAATGCTACCGTATCTCTCTCTACCCTCACCGCAAAATGATCCAGCACATTCTTCTTCAGCGTGATCTTCACACTATCTGTCGTAATCATACCCGCAATATTCGTCGCCGTTACACGCGCAACAATCACCAGACTATCCTCTCTCTGCTCAAAATACTGCCGCGTGTCAATGACTTGTGACGGCTCCCAGCTGATTACTGGCTCGAACTTCCCCGAGGTCGGCGAGTGTTCCTCCTGTAATATAATCACCGGCTGATTCTCTTGTGTCAACACAATCGTCGTGTCAACAAAAAGCCTCGCGTGAGCACCTGTGCTTGCGCGAGGCATTACGCAACATCAACGTTTCTGTCTGTCATCTCCTCTTCGGCAAGCGGTCGAGGAGGTACTGGGCATGGTAGTAGAGAAACTTCCACCCTTCGACAGTGACAAACCGTTTATCGCGCGGCTTGTTCTTCTTCTGGTCGTCGATGGTCTTGTCGTATTCCTTCTGCACTTTCTCCTGAAATTTCTCCACTTCCTTGCCGCAGTTCACCGAATCCCCTCTGACAAGATGGTTCTGCGCATTCTCAAGATGGTTGTCTAGTTCGTTGACGAAATTCTTGTCGCCGAGCCAGCCAAGAGCAGCGACTTGGTGCTTGTAGGAGATGAGACTATCGAGCAGGACGGAAACCGGTGTTATGAGTGAGGGAACAGGAGGTTTGAAATCACGCAACCGAAATCCCGTGAGAGATTTGGCTGTTGGTTGCGTTTCCCATTGCTGGTATTCTTGTACTACACGATAATCTTGTGGTGTTCCGTACCTATATAGCAAAGTATCGGCAATCGTACTGCGAAATGACCAAGCTGGTTCATCGAAAATTCGCTTGTATAGGAATTGCTTAATGGTTAGTGGTTCGAATATGAGAAGCTTGTTAAAAGCAAATCTCCGAATGACAAAATTTGTGTCATCCACTGCTCTTTCAAACAGCAATTCTATCATGCGGTTGCCGTAAAGTTCAACAAGATCAATCAGAGAAAGGAATCGATCATCTCGTTGAGGACCTTCGCGAACGAGCCGAAGCAATTCCGTGCGTGCGCTGTCGGCATACAGAGACACCTTCTGGGCAATCGGTCTCAGTATCCTCCGTGCATCCGATTGTACTCGTGGCTTTTCTCTCCGAAGAAGCTCAAATACCAAAGGCACGGTAGAGAAATCTCCTAAATCGACAAGCACCTCTGTGGCTAAAACCTTTCGGTGTAGTGGATCAACACCCCCGAGTCTGGGTTTTTGAGCATCCGCTGAATCAATCAATGCCCGGGCAAATGAAAGGGCGCTCGGAGCCCCTAACTTCCACAACAGCCGTAAGTAGTGATCCTGATACAATGGCTCGCGCTTCCAAAAAAGCTCTTCAAGCTTTGGAATGGCTTCAGTGATGCCGTGCTCACCAATCCGTTGGATCGCATCAAAGGCAAATGTGACATCCGTGCTGTCCAGATACCCGATATACTGCTGTCGTTCTTCGGGCGTTGGAGGATCACGGCGGACTGGCCCTAAATAGATCGTTCGCAGCGAGTCCTTCGGTGTCGTCTGGCTCAAGACTTCTTGTGAAAACAATATTAGCCCAACAAATGAAAAACCCAATAAAAAAGTTCGCATAACATCTCCGTGATTTTCTTTAGTTACAGTTCGGATGAAGTGCCTTTAGACGATCTTCATATTGTTTAATCAATTGCTCAAGGGATTCTTGGATAGTCTGCTCATAATCAGGTGGTGCCGTCTTCGTTTGATATCCATCGAGCGCAGCAGTCAACAACGACATCACGTGCGAGCGAATCGTCCCTTCTCCTTTTTTCTTTGCCTCTTCCAGACTGCCCGCTTCTTCACAAGCCAGTTGGGTCTCGATAAACTTCTTCTCAAAGACCCCTTTCGCTTCATCCAGAGCTTTCTGATAGTCGTTTTTATGCACCTGTTCGTGGGCCAGTAGAACGGGTCGTAAAATGTAACCCCTTTCCCTTACGACGATTGGATAATTGTAATGTCGCCGAATGTCTTCGAGTGCCAAGCAAGCATCGGCCGCAGTTATTTCCGACACATCATTAATGAGCTTGAAATCGGCCAAGTTGTTCTCACAGAGATCGAGAAACACTCTGATCGGAATTTGCTCTACCTTGAATTTCCATTTGTCTCTTTGGGAATCATAGCATGCATCAACCTCAAACGGACCAACTGGCTTCTCAGGTGCACCCAAAGGTCTAAAACCGCCCCCGGGTGGAATTCCGGTCTTGCCTGGCGTCAAGCACGGATCAGTCGGCATCTCTGACCGTTTAACTTCTTGAAGTGGTAATGAAGGAGGAGTTATCCCTCCTTCACATGGCGGCCCATCACATCCCTTCTTCACCAGCCAGACTCTCCTCGTATCCTGCGCCCGCATCTGCGCAATGTTCTCTGCCATCACCGTAACCCGTACCTCCACTGTATCACCTCTCTGCATCGTATCAAAATATTCCCGCGTATCAATCCTGTCGCTCGGCTGCCAGCTGATTACTGGCTCGAACTTCCCGCTTGCCGGTGTGTGCACCTCCTGTAATGTAAGAATCGGCTGGTTCTCTTGCGTCAGCACAATCGTCGTGTCCTGTGCGGGATGTGTGATCGTCACAGCAGGCGGTGGGTAGGGACAGGTAAGATTGATGTTTGCTGTCCCCTCGACTCCCTCCACCGTCACCCGCAAGGTCGCTTGTTGCTGCCCGAGCGGTATCACACCCCGCACCGTATCCAACACCACATCGAACGAAGAGGTCGCACTTGTCATCGGAAAGGTAATCGTTTGACCTTCCGTGGTGCCCTGTCTCAAAAATGCATACGGCCCGACGCCTTCCAAGCTCGCCGTCGCCTGCAAGGTCGTGCCACCGCAAATCGTTACTGTCTGTCCTGAAGCATTTTTTAGTGTCACATCGACCGGCGTGTTGTCCGTGCACTGCAGGGTCGTCTTCCCCGGCAACACAGTCATCTGGGTCATCTCAAACCCGGGCAGGGACTCTCCCCCGACGGTGACTGTGGCCGTAAACGGCACACTCATAAACCTTCCATCGGAGAGAGCATCCCGAATCGTGAAGGTCGCCGTGGAACCAAGAACACTCGCCCCCGCAAGCTTGAAACTCCCCGTTCGGACATGACAGGCACCGAATCCTCCCCAGACATTGAGCCGATATACAACATATACCTGTCGCCCACAGGAGACCAAGTCTTCATAGGGAACCGTGAAGGTGATGTCAGAAATGTTACCCCGGCAATCGGCTGAGACGGTGCGGACAGTATACTCGGCACTGCCCATATGCACGCGTATCTCGACACCGGCAAGCGGCGGTATCGTCCCTGCGGCTTGAAAAGTCGTTCCTGTGACGTGTACTCGCACACCGGGGATCGCAGTGCGGGCAGCGTTCGGTCCATCTTGAACAAGCAAGCTGGAGGAAGAGGCTGCTCCGGTTGCCTTTGTCGGCGGTGTCGGTCGAATCTCCACCCGCTCACGGATGGTCGTCTGACCAAATAAACTCGTAGAAATCAGCGCCAAGAAAAGGAAAACAGTTACTGGCCGCAGTGGATCGGTAGAACAATGCATCGGTGCTTACCGTGTGGTTGGGGAGTTTGTGGCTTCGTTACTTGGCGGCAGGTTACAAAAGATCCAAGATTTTGTCAAGAGTAGTCAAGATGTAAACCAAACAGACTTTAGAATTGCCCTGAATTTTCGCTCTATTCCTGAGGAAGTATTCTCCTTGACTTTATCCCATCTTTTATGGTTTATTCGCTCCCAGTAAACGGTACGCCGTCAACACCAACCCCACACAAACCACGAACCCAAGCAATTGATAAACGAGCCATATGAGAATCCGGATTCCTGTTGTGGCTCGTGTTGTACTCAAGGTGCCAGAACGATAAAACTTCAGAACACAAACGCCAAGAGCAAAGAGAACTCAATACTGCTTCCGGTCCAGTACCGTGCGGACCGTCTTGGACAACTCTTCCAATTGGTACGGCTTTTCAAGAAATCCATCAACCGCTTCACGTAACGGTAAGGATTCCATGCTCTTCGTCCCGTAGCCGGTGGAGATGATTACCCGGACGTTGGGGTCGATTTCCTTCAGCCGCTGAAACGTTTCCTTCCCGCCCATCTCCGGCATGTTGATGTCGAGTACAACGAGGTCAAACCGCTTGCGCTTCTTGTACAGCGAAAGTGCGTGCTGACCGCTGTTGGCGATCGTAACTTTGTAGCCGAGGTCTTTCAGCATGCCGCTGATGACTTCCGAGACAGGCTCTTCATCATCGACAACAAGGATATTCTCGCTGCCGCGCAGCAAGCGAGGTTGTTTGGTCGCGCGTTTGATACTTTCGAGGTCGGTCAGCAGCGGGAAGTAAAGCGTAAACTGCGAGCCCTCTCCCGGTTCGCTTTCCACCGTGATGAAGCCGTTGTGCGAGTTGACCACGCCGTAGACAACAGAAAGACCAAGTCCCGTCCCCTTGCCTTGGTCTTTCGTGGTAAAGAATGGCTCAAAGATGCGCTGCTGGGTATTGCGATCCATCCCGACTCCGGTATCCGCAATTGAAATTGACACGTACTTTCCCGCCCTTGATTCTCCCATGCCGTGTTTGAGCTCACGTTCAAAATTCACCACGCGGCAATCGACCGTGATGGTGCCGCCATCGCTCATCGCATCGCGCGCGTTGATAAGGAGATTGAGAATAGCCTGTTGAATCTGCCCATCATCCCCGTTGATGATAAACAGCTCGGAAGGCACATGCTCTTCAATCGTGATGGTCTTGTCGATACTCCGCTCGAACAACTGCAGGGTTTCCCGCACGATGTCGTTGAGGATGACAGGTTTAAACTGCACGTTGCTCTTGCGGGCGAACGTCAGAAGTTGGCGCGTAAGGCCCGCACCGCGCTTTGCCGCCGTCTCAATGATATCGACAAACCTGAACCAGATATCGTTCTTCTTCAGCTTGCGCTTCATGATGGCGGTAGAGCCGAGGATGGAAGTCAGGATATTATTGAAATCATGCGCCACGCCGCCTGCGAGATTGCCGATACTGTCGATCCGCTGGGCGTGGAAGATTTTCTCTTCAAGTCGTTTCTTGTCTGTAATATCGCGGGCAACCGCGCGCATGAGGATCGGCATTCCCCGCTCGTCCAGAATCACTGAGGTATTTACACTCACGTCAATCAACTCTCCCGCTTTCGTCACCATCTGTTCTTCCAAGCCTTTAACTTCCTGATTCTTCTCGAAGATGTTGCGCAGCAGACGTTGTGCTTCCGGGTGGTACGCCGGGGGATAGATTTTCAAGATCGGCTGGCCGACAAGCTCTTCCTTACGGTAACCTAACCGGTTCGCTTCCGTCACATTGCAGCTGACAATGATGCCATCCCGGTTGACAATATGATACATATCCGGCGAGTGCTCGAAGAGGTCCATGTAGCGCTCTTCGGATTTCCGGAGACGGTCGATCAGTCCAACATTGTCGAGCGCAACACCGATCTGGTTGGCAAACGCCGTCATCAGGTCGAGCTGTTTTTTGCCAAACGCATCACTCTCCTTACTCGCCACCACCATAACGCCCTGGAATGTTTCCTTGACGAGAATCGGCACCGAAGCCCAGGCGGCAATTTCGGCAAACGGCCACTCTTCGGCCGACGATTTCCGAGAACGGCGCGGTGCGGTCTGAATGCGCGGAGCACGCACCCACGCCAACGACGGATCGTCTATGTGCAGATCGGTGTTCAGGATCGAAAACTCTGCTCCCCCGGTTTGCTGTGATGCCTTGAGCACAAGTTTTCCTCCCTCGAGATGATAAATCCAGCCGTATTCGATATCCAACAACTGGTTAACTTCCCGCAAGGCGGATTGGAGAAGGTAATTGATCTCCGTTGCTCGGTTCACCGCTTCAGCAAAGGTCTTTAACGAGAGCAGCTCCTGTTTCTGCTCCTCCAGCTCGCGGCCATAGCGCAGGGTAAAAAACACGATCAAGAATCCGAAGATACCCACCGTGGTGACGCTCACGAAATCCCACCAATCCAGCGCGTAGCCGCTGAAAATGCGTACGAAGATGATGGTCACCATGGCGACGACGACGGCGGTCGAAGCAACGATCTGGGCTTGCTCGACCGGCCCGAGTGTCGCCCGCACTTGACGGAATTTTCGAAGGCTAAAGTTCATAAGGGCGAGCGTATTCGACAAAGGAAAAGTAGCCACCGCCTGCCACAATTGCAAGGGTCGGCAGGGATCGACATATCCTACGACACGGTGACAGTTCTCTAAAGGTGTGAAGGATGTTGTTGATGTTACTGCGGAAGATACTTTTCGAGCGCCAAAAACATATCCTGCTCGTCGACAGGTTTTGTAATGTAGTCGGCAGCTCCCATTTCCCGTGCGATCTTCTTCGCGTGGAAATCGTCTATGGCGGAGAGAAAAACAACCGGTGTGGAGGAGATGGTCGGGTTCTTCTTGATCTGGTCGAGAAAATCAAACCCGTTCATGTCGGGCATGCGAACGTCGGAAAGGATGAGATCCGGTTTGAATTGGGCCATCGCCGCGAGGGCGTCGGTTCCGGTTCTCACCGCCTTTACGTTATAGCCCTTGCTCTCAAGCACCATCGAGACGGCGTTCAGCCATGCGGGCTCATCATCAACGACAAGGATCTGGTGTTTCTTGGAGGTGTTCTTCATACATACCACTCGTCATATTGGCTGCGCAAGGTACGAACTCCGACAGTAGAAAGCAAGCTCTGGGTGGTGCAGTGGATAATTATCTCTTCTCCATGTTTGACAGCCGCTGCTCTGCGAGTCGAACATAGGCAGGCTGTTTTTCATACCCGATAAAATGCCTTCCACACGCACGTGCAGCCACGCATGTCGTTCCGCTGCCAGCAAAGGGGTCGAGCACAACGTCGTCGGCAAAACTGAAGAGCTGAATGAGTCGGCGAGGGAGCTCCACCGGGAACGGCGCGGGATGACCAACGCGACGCGCAGACTCTGCCGGAAAAGTCCAGATGCTTTTGGTGTATTCGAGGAATTCCTCTCGGGTGATCGTGCTCTTCCGCTGAACGCCGTTGCGGGAAAAATCCGCTTTCGAGAAAACGAGTATGTATTCGTGTACGTCGCGCAGCGTCGGGTTGGAAGCCGATTTCCAGCTTCCCCAGGCTGTCGAAGGTCCAACACTCGAGCTTTTGTTCCAGATAATCTCGCCACGCATCACAAATCCCAGCTCGATCATATCCCTTGCAATATAAGCGTTGAGGGGAATGTAGGGTTTCCTCCCGACATTGGCGACGTTGATGCAGGCTCGACCGCCATGCACGAGCACGCGGTAAGTCTCTCGCATGACGCGACGCAGGAGGTCTCTGTACTCATCGAGCGTTAGGTTCTCATCATACTCCTTCGAGACATTATAGGGCGGAGAGGTAATCATCAGGTGTACGCAGTTCTCGGGCAGTTCATCCATGGACTCGCTACTCTTGCACAACACTCTGTCGAGTACACCGGCGGGCACCGCGTTCTCCAGCATTGCAGTCGTTCGCGTCTTTCTTTCCGATTTTACTTGCCTTCCTGCATAGAGCCTGCTGTTATAGAATCGTGAGGAATCATGGCTGACCCTGCCCGATGTCCCAAACGTCGAAGTTGCTGTCTTTGTTGAGCGTTTTCGTTTCACCATCAGTCCTTTTTGCTCCCCATGTCGAGCCGTTGTTTGAGCCAGCCGGCAAGATCCATTAAACTCTCTTCGCTCATTTGATGCGCGATCGGATATTCACGATATGTAAGGTCGGCTTTGGCAGCCACAAGCAGTTCCTTCGCTCGCCGTCCGAAGTTGATGGGGATGATGGGGTCGTATTCTCCGTGAGCAACGAAAAAACCGGTATGCTGGAGCCTATCCCATGCAAAGGTGAGATCAGTCTGTTCCGGCACATAACCGCTATGCGCCACAACCCCCGCGATCTCTTCCGGCTTCGTCAACGAAAGAGCAAAGGACATGACCGTCCCCATGCTGAAGCCCAACAAAAAGACTTGTTGCGTGTCGACGGGATAATGCCGCTTCGCGTCAGCAAGAAACTGGACGAGGCGTTCGTAACTCTCCGTGAATTGCTGAGAATGTGGACTCCCAACCTCAAGAATGTCATACCACGTCCAACCGCCATACGGAAATGCAAACGGTGCACGAGCGCTGATGATGAGCAGCCGCGGGTCGAGATACGGAACCAAACCGAGCAGGTCATCTTCATTCGTGCCTCGGCCATGCAACAGAATCAACGTTGGGTACGGCGGCGATTGGTCGGTTTTCGGCGGCACGAGCTTATGAATGAGTGAAGACTGGACTGGAGTCATCTGCATAGTGTGCTTATGCGAGAGGGGTCAGCTCTTGTTCAATGCGGGCACGTTGCGGCTCGAGCCACTCCGGTAGCATCAGGTTTGTTCCTAACTCCCGGCGATCTTCATCGACCAGAAAGCCGGGGCCGAGGGTTGCGATTTCCAGGATATGTCCGTCCGGGTCGTTAAAGTAGATGGAGGTAAAATATTTTCGATCCAACACTTGTGTGACCTGCACGCCCTTCGACAGCAACTTCTCGCGCCACTCAAATTGTATTTCCGCGTCTTGCACGGCAAACGCCATATGGTGCGTGAGGCCGATGCCGATCGTTCCGTAGCGCATGACGTTCGCCCCATAACCAAAGTACGTCACCACCGTGCCGGGGGAGTAATCTCCCACCGCGAAATAAAAATGCGGCCAGGAGGTATCGTCATAATTCACCGTGCGCTTCACAACTTTAAAGCCAAGCACCTCGGTGTAAAAATCCGTCGTCCGGAAAATATCGGAGGACATCGCGCTGATATGGTGAAGCCTCTGCAAGCTCATGTCCGGAGAAATTTCTGCAACCGGTTCCGGCCACGTGGTGGCGGCGATGGCGTTCTCGTCACGACCGCGATGGGTTAGTTCCTCTGGGGGTAAAATGACGTTCATCCCCAGCCGGTCAGCGGATTCATCAACCGTCCAGCCTGGGGAGCGTGTGGCAATTTCGAGAATCAGACCGTCAGGGTCGGTAAAATAAATCGACCGGAAGTAGGTACGGTTGTAAGGTCCAGTAACGTTGACTCCGTGGTCCGTGAGCCATCGTTTCCATTTGAGCTGTGCTTCCTCGGTCTCGGTGAGGAATGCAAGATGATGCGTGGTGCCGATGCCCCACCGACCTTTCGGAGCATCCGGCCACTCGAAGAACGTCACCAACGATCCCGGTGAACCAACATCATCACCGAAGTACAGGTGATAGGTGTTGACGGCGTCGAAGTTCACTGTTTTCTTCACGAGCTTCAACCCCAACACCTTCGTGTAAAAATTCACCGTACGCTGCGCACTGGAGCAGACTGCCGTGATGTGATGGAGACCCAAAATACTCATGAACCGTCAGGCGTGTATGAACGGAAACAGAACACCCTCCCCGTTTTACCGAGGAGGGCGTGAGAGTGTTTCGTTAGACAGAACTTTTTTCAGCGGAAGCAAACGCTAGGTCAAAGGCTTCTGTTAAGGTGCGAGCGACCTGGTCAACCGAGTGCCCCTCAATCTGGTATCGGTGAATCATCTGCACAAGCTTTCCATCACGCAGCAATGCGAACGAAGGCGATGAAGGGGGCTGACCCTCAAAATACTCGCGCGCACGAGCCGTCGCTTCCTTATCCTGACCCGCGAAGACTGTCACGATCCGGTCCGGTTTCACAGAATGATTCAGCGCCTTTGCCAATGCAGGCCGGGCAACCCCCGCTGCACAGCCACAGACGGAGTTCACAACTACTAACATGGTGCCTTTGGAATTCGGGATGACACGGTCGACCTCTTCTGGCGTCCGAAGCTCTTGCGCTCCAAGTCGCGTCACCTCATCCCGCATCTGCTGGATGAAAATGTCGTACATCTTTTCTCTCTCCTTTCGTTAGAAAACCACTTGCGACAACGTTGTTCTCACTCAACCCGTTCCAGAGCTCTTGTTGTTCCTCATGTGCGGGGGCTGAAAACCCCGATACGTATCGTACTTGGAGTCATAGAACAACAGCTGGAAGTTACTGTCGCGCAGCGTGCCCGCGGAGGGGTAAAGGTAGAACTTCGCCACGCGGTCTGTTGGAACGCTGGATGGCTTGTTGCCTTCTGCATAAAACTCGAGCACATAGTAGCCGTTCTGATATTCGGCGGTCTCAAGTTGTTTCAGGATATTCTCGTGGCTGAACAGTCTGACGTCGTCCGACACTTACTTCCCTACCGCGGAACGGAACTCTTCTACCGGGTTCCGGCGAATTAACATCAAAATGGAGTTGTGGGAAATAATGAGGTACTTCTGTCCCTCATATTCGATTTCGATTGCTGCGTCACGCAGAAACAAGGCGTAATCCCCTTCTTCAGCCTGAAGCGGAAGATATTTGACCGGATCCTTTGGCGTTGTCGACCACGGTTCCTGATCGATAAAGTGGGGGTTAGCAACCGGATACCCTGGGCCCGCTTGAACAACAATGCCTCCCTGCACTTTATCCTTTTCCTTCACGCCGGGGGGAAGATACAGTCCATGCTCTGTGCGGTCGGATTCCTTGTCGGGTGCAATAAGCACCTTATCACCCACCAGGATTATTTTCTTTCGCGTTCTGATTTCCATTCTGTGCACTGTATGTCTCGTCGGGACGGCGGGATTTGAACCCGCGACCCCTTGCACCCCAAGCAAGTGCGCTACCGGGCTGCGCCACGTCCCGAAGAATGCTCTCGAATCAATTTCTCAATGTACGACCGTTTCTTGCAGGCCTTCACTGAAAGCCTACTTGATCTTCTCCAACAAGCCTTCGAGGAATTGTTTTACCTCAACGATGTCTGCACGAATCTCTTCATCCTGGATCCGTTTTTTTGGCGGAACATTCAGAAGCATGAGCTGTTCGCCTTCTTCCGGTTCCGGCACATAGTCCTCCAACACTTTCTTGGCTCCCTCGATAGTATACTTCTCATCCCGCAGAAGCTTTTTGATGTGAAGAATCAGCTTAATGTCTTTATTCGTGTAAATACGATTCCCTGCACGATTCTTCGCCGGCTTTAACTGAGGGAATTCCGATTCCCAATATCGCAGTACATACTGCTCAAGCTCGGTAATTTTGCTGACCTCACTGATCGAGTAGTACAGTTTTTTGATGCCGATGTGTTTCATGCGGGCCTCGTCTCTCGTTGGAGAGGTTATAACGATCAACAGTCGCGACAAACTGTATTTAAGGTAACAAAAAGGGCTGTGAGTTGCAATGAAGTGTGAGCGGTGAGAGTACTATGACGCTGCATTACGATCTCCTTGCGTTTCGACGCAACTTTTGGTATTTTGGATGTGAAAAGCCTGCTGGAATGAGACAGGCTTTTCGTATCTTGATGGTGACCATAGTTCAGTCGGTTAGAACGCCAGGTTGTGGCCCTGGAGGTCGTGGGTTCGAATCCCACTGGTCACCCGCTTGGAAGGATGTTGTGCGCCAAAAAGCGGCGGGATCCTCAATTTCGCGGCCACTCACAAAAAACGTTCGCGGGCGAAAGTGGGAGAGGTCCTGGGTTCGAATCCCATTGTTCACCCAGACGACTTCTGACTCCAAAATCCTGGATTCAGGGAAGATAGTCAGCACTTTATAAACACTTCATTGCACGATTCGGCCGCCCCCATCGTCTAGAGGCCTAGGACACGAGCTTTTCAAGCTTGGAACACGAGTTCGAATCTCGTTGGGGGCACGTTTAATGAGAGACGAGCTACGTTATGATTTTTCAACGGGCTCGTCTTTCTGTTTGTGCCAGTGAGATGCATGATCGGTGAGAGGAGGGTTCTAAACCGGTGGGAGAGTTCGAATGGAACATCTGGTGACCTTCGTTTCCCTGTCCACAACCACCTGCCTCACAAGCTTTCGCATACCCTTTAAGCAGGACTCATTTCATTGAATTCTTCGACGAAGGTCTCGATAAATTTTCGTGACTCAGTGACTCCATCGAGGAATCGCTTCTGTTGACCTTTTGAGTTCGGTTACGTTTCTACATAGACCACATTCTGGATTTTGCCTTACAGGCGAGATTCTGAGAGGTGGAACATTCGGGGGTGACAAGAGCGTTTTCGAGACCACTTCTACTTTTGGAAATCATAGGTTTTTTTCGTATTCTTCTCATGGCAGCTCTAATTCGGTGATGACAACCTCATCTACTGGGTGCAGAGAGTTGTCTTTTAAGGCTACCCCTGCACCCAGTTAGGGAAGAAGTCGGTCGGTTGAAATCCTTCAAGGAAAAAATTCGTTAGGGTTCTGACATAACATCTGATTCTCCTCTGTTCTTGGTTCACAGTAGTTCCTCGGCTGCTATCCGGCAGTAGTTCTTTCCTCGCTTACATTCTGTGGGTTAGGATACCGTTCAAAGCTTTTGAGGCAGCTTGTTACTTCGTCGACAATATCCTCACCCTTTCGACTAAGAAACTTGACCACTTAGTAACCGCAAACTAAAGTTCAACAACATGGTAGAGTTCAACATTTTCCACATTCAATGCCCTGTTTACCCTGTTGGGGGCACGTTTAATGAGAGACGAGCTACGTT
>DATLYT010000116.1:0-10527 GCA_035574455.1 Bacteroidota bacterium | reverse complement strand
CTCGACCATCCCAACATTGCTGTCGTCCACGAAATCGATGAGACCGACGACGGACGTTCCTTCATCTGTATGGCGTACTACCCGGGCAAGACGCTGAAGGAGCTGATCGAAGAAGGCCCGTTGCCTATCGACAAAGCCGTTGACATAGCTATTCAAATCGCAGGCGGACTCCAACGCGCACATGAGGCGGGTATTATCCACCGCGATATTAAACCGGCAAATATCATTCTGACCGAGCGCAGTGAAGTAAAGATTGTTGACTTCGGGATTGCCAAGCTCTCTGGGGCGACACAACAGACTAGGACGGGACCGACAGCCGGCACAGCGGCGTATATGTCGCCGGAACAGGCTCAGGGACAGGAAGTCGATCATCGCAGCGATCTGTTTTCTCTAGGTATCGTTTTGTATGAGATGGTGACGGGGAAACGGCCGTTTCAGGGCGAACACGAGCCGGCGTTGTTGTATGCCATTACAAATCTGGACCCAGCACCCCCCTCGAAACTACGTCAGGACATACCGGAAGGTCTGGAAGCCGTCATCATCAAGCTCTTGGCAAAATATCCCACGCAACGCTATCAACAAGCTGCGGATGTCCGAAAGGATTTGCTCGATATTGCTGGTCGGACGTCTTGGCTTCGACCCGCAGTCGCTTCCTCGCGCTTAAGACTGTCACGTTTGCCTGCAACTCTGGCCATCGCCATGGTAGCAATTGGGGTGATCGTGCTTGTTCCGTTCTGGAACTCTTTTGAAAGTCTGTTTCTCTCTCGCTTACCGGAAGAGAAGCACATTGTCGTTCTCCCTTTTACCAGCATCGGTGGCGATTCACTGAATCAAGCCGTTTGTGACGGGTTGATGGAAACGTTGACCGGTAAGATCACTCGACTTGAACGGTTTCAGGGGTCTCTCTTTGTTGTCCCTGCTACTGATGTTCGTAGGAGTAAGGTAACGAGTGTAGAACAGGCAAGGAAAGAATTCGGCATTACTCTGGCAATCACCGGAAGCTATCAACGCATCGCAAATCGAGGCAAGTTGATTCTGAACTTGGTTGACGCACAATCGATTCGCCAACTCAAATCTGAAGAGATCGAAGAGCCTGCGGGCCTAGTTGCCGACCTCGAACAACAAGCCATCACGAAACTTGTCACGATGCTTGAACTCAGCCTTGGGGAAGGAGCACTAGATCGACTCCATGCTGCACCCTCACGCGTGAAAGAGGCGAACACTCTGTATTTATTGGGCCGAGGGTATCTCTCCCAGCCGGAAAAACCGGGATACATCGATATTGCTATCGAATTTTTCCGTCAGGCGCTAAAGGCGGATTCACGATTCGCGCGTGCCCATGCGGCCCTCGGAGAGGCGTTCTGGAAAAAGTATGAAGCGACGAAACTCCCGGCGTGGGTCGACTCTGCCAAAACCGAATGTCTGATAGCCATTTCATTGACGGATACCCTTTCGGCTACTCACAAAGCGCTTGGAATTATTCATCGTGGTACTGGAAACTATGCAGAAGCGCTCAAGGAATTTGACCGAGCGTTAAGGATGGATTCATTGGATGCTGACCTCTATCGCGAACGGGCCGCAACTTATGAGCGGCTCAACCATGACTCAGCAGCAATCTCGGACTACAAACGAGCAATCGAGTTGCGCCCGAGCTATTGGGCAGGGTATCACGGGCTTGGAGTCTTCTATAGCAACAGAAAACAATATCAGATAGCGCTTGAGGCGTTCAGGGAGGCTACGCGGTTGGCACCGGAAAATCCGAGGGTCTTCAGTAATTTGGGCGGTGTCTACTACCAGTTGGGATTGAAAGATGAGGCTCGCAGGTATTGGGAGCGCGCAATCGAGCTGGGTCCGGAATTTCGTGCCTATTCGAACCTCGGAACACTCCATTATCAAGAAGGTCGGTTTGATGAAGCAGCTCGCATGTTCGAACGGGCTGTCGCGATCCAGCCGCGCGACTATAGGATGTGGGGTCATCTGGGATCAACATACGAACAGTTAGCAGGACAAGAAGAAAAAATGCGGCAGGCATTCTCGCGTGCAGCTGAACTCGCCGAGCAGCAGCGAAGCGTCAATCCTCATGACGCGAACTTGTTGAGTCTACTCGCCGGCTATTATGCAATGCTTGGAAGTGAACACCAGGCAAAGGAACTCATCGCCCGGTCGTTAACACTTTCACCGCAGTCGGTCCAAATCATGGTCCGTGCGGCGGAAATTCACGAGCGCGCGGGTCGGCGTGGCGAAGCACTGCGGTGGATCGAACGCTTGCTTAAGACGGGTTATCCAAAACAGGAGCTTCTGCGTCAATCTTGGATAAAAGCACTTGAGGCAGATTCACGGTTCCAACAAATCGTGAAGTAGGTCACTCTGCCTATTCACATCATTCCACTTATGAGGGAGGTTACCATGAGCTCGCATCGCATTGTGGTTGTCAGAGGCCCAAAAGGCTGCAAAGTAGTCCCGGGCAGTCAGCCTGGTATGAGGGGTGATGATTTCATTTTCAAAGCGGTCAATACAGACGTTATCCTCCACTTTCCCGACAAAAATCTGTTTAATCGTGACGTGGTTTTTGTTCATGAAGGGAATGCAGAAACACTTACGGCGTCGAAAGAAATCGAACCCGGCTGCTATCCCTATAGCGCATATTGTGTGAAGTCGAAGGCTTACGCTGTTGGTAACTCGGAGCCTGAGATCATTATCGAATGATGAAGAGATGAGGAGTGGTTGAGTCTTTCCGTTGACATTCGCGACATCAACCGTTATATTCCAGCGAAATTTTTTACGCTGGAGAGGCTCAGATTCAGAACAAGGACTTACGTCAGCCAACCCGCCCAACGGTCGCGGAAATTGACCTATCCGCTATTGGCTATAATGTAAAGGGGATCCGAAAGAGGGTCGGGAAAGCGCCTAAGGTCATGGCCGTCGTCAAGGCAAATGCCTATGGGCATGGGTTGGTGGAAGTTGCCAAATACGTTGAGAAGCTAACGGATTATCTGGGCCTGGCAATCCCGGAAGAGGGGCGGACGCTTCGAGAAGCCGGCGTAAAGAGCCCGATTCACATTTTTACTCTGCCGGCAAAAGGTCAGGCCGAGTTGTACCCGCAATTCGACCTGGAAGCAACCATCTGTTCTTTGAACGAAGCCCGCTGGCTTCAACGTGCTGCTGAACGGGCACGGCGAAGCATCGACGTTCATCTGAAAGTTGAGACCGGGATGAACAGAATCGGCGCTCGCGTTGAAGAGTTGCCAACGTTGATTCGTTCGCTTCGAAGGTACCGACGGTTGCGCGTCAAGGGACTCTTCAGCCATTTTGCGACGGCTGAAGAGAAAGACAAGAGCTTCGCCCGAAAGCAACTGGACCGGTTCCATCAGGCGATTGAGATAGCCAGACGCGAAGGTTTGTCGCCGGAGCTTTACCATATCGCCAACAGTGGAGCCATTCTCGATTTGCCGGAGAGCTACTTTTCGATGGTGCGCGCGGGGATAATGATGTACGGCTACTATCCTTCCGCAGAGACGACGGAAAGTGTTAAACTTCGCACGGCAATGAGGTTGCGCTCGAAAGTCTCATACGTAAAATGGATCGATGCCGGCGAGACGGTTGGATACGGTAGACGATTCGTTGCGACACGCCGAACAAAGATTGCTACCGTTCCTATCGGCTATGCAGATGGATTCACGCGACTCTTGTCCGGACGAGCGTCAGTCCTCGTCAACGGAAAGCTTTTTCCCGTTGTGGGCACGATCGCAATGGACCAGATGATGGTCAATGTTGGGAAGGACGATGTTGAGGTCGGGGATGAGGTCGTGCTCATTGGCTCTCAAGGCAATGTTACACTATCCGCCTGGGAAATAGCCCGGAAGTTAGGTACCGTTCCATACGAAGTCTGTTGCTGGGTGTCGGCGCGGGTTCCGCGTCTATACCGCAGAACAAGATAAAAAGACAAAGTCACTCCCTGATGTGTAAACAGGTGAAAGGGAATCCTCATGAGCCGGTCAAAACAGTATCTCGTTTCGTTGTTGGAGAGTGTTCCGATCACGGAGCTTTCCGATTTTGAGCATCGGGCGGCGTTCGACCAAATCAAAGGCCGCATTGCCGGCGCGGAAGATGTCGTTGGGGAGTTGAAAGTTCTGTACCGGGTGAACAATTTCTCAGACTTTGCCCTGAACTTGCTCTGGATTGCCGAGAGGGTTGAGAGAGATCCATCGATGCTCGAATCGACGCCCGAGGAACAGAACCTCACCCTTGAAGCATTTCGGAGGGCGATTGGAGACACGGGCGAGGGCTTTGGTACTGCCGCACCAGTCATGCCAACCGAGCCAACGGTGGAGATGCCGGCTGAACCCGCCGCAGAAATGTCTTCGGGATTTGGTTTTGAGTCAACGCCAGAAGTTTCGACCGGATTTCCATCTGAGTCCGCCGCGGATACAATGTCTGCTTTTGGTCCTATAACTGAACCGGAACCAGCGGCTGACGCGATGGCAGGATTTGGCCCGACATCCGAGCCAGAAGCTCAGGCGGATACTATGGCGGGGTTTGGGTCCCCGTCAGAGCCGATGGCGGATTTTCCATCTGCGCCCTCGCTCGAGCCTACTCAGGAACCGATGGCAGACTTTCCTTCGTTCGATCAACCTGTGGCTGAGACGCCCGCTGCATCGGCGGGTGAGGGGGATGCCGAAGCCCAATTTGCGAGGTTAGTCGAACAATTCGTCGAGGCAGTGCAAACGGGGGCGGAGAATCGCGATGAGATCAAAGAACAGGTATTGGCAGCCTGTGTTGCCGCGCTCGCAGAAGGGAGTGAGGCATCGGAAGACTATCGCAATTTCTGCCAGGTCTTCTCCGAGTTTATCAATTATATTGTCGACAATCAGCTTGTTGACGATATCCGTGTCATGAACCTGCTCTCGAACGTTACCGATCCCGTGTGGGCTTGGGCGCGGGCAGATGCAGCCAGTCGTACCGGTATGATGGACGCAGCGTACGACGTTCTGCGGGACTACAAATCTCTCTTCGAATAGCTCATGACGCATTTCTACGCGGTGGTCATGGCAGGCGGTGTGGGTTCTCGCTTTTGGCCACGAAGCCGTGAGCGCACTCCAAAGCAGCTTCTCGATATCATCGGCCAGGGGACGATGATTCAGCACACGCTCTCCCGCATCGAGCCGTTGGTGGCGCCGATGAACACGTTCATCGTCACCAATAAGGTTCAGCAGGAAGCCATCCTCAAGCAACTCCCGTTTTTCCCGAAGGAAAACATCCTTGTAGAGCCTGTGGGACGCAACACGGCGCCGTGCATCGCGCTGGCAGCGGCCTGGATTCATCGACTCGACCCTGAAGCGGTGATGGTGGTTCTGCCGGCAGACCATCTCGTGCAAAACAAAGAAGAATTCCTTCGCATCCTTTCGACAGCTATTCGCGTTGCCGAAGAATCCGAGGCCCTCCTGACAATCGGCATCAAACCCACACGCCCGGAAACAGGATACGGCTACATCCAATTCTCGGAAGATGAGGAGGGCAACCCCTATCGCCACGAAGACGTTTACCGGGTCAAAACGTTTGCGGAGAAACCGAATGTAGAGACCGCCGAGCATTTTTTGAAGAGCGGCGATTTTTTGTGGAACAGCGGCATGTTTGTTTGGAAGGCGAAGATCATTCTACGAGAGATACAAACCCACCTTCCGGAGTTGTACGAACAGATCAGTACATTGTCGCAGTCCATCGGCACGCCACAGTATAAACAGCATTTAGAAAATACCTATGGACTTATCCGCGGGATTTCGATTGATTATGGTGTGATGGAAAAAGCGGGGAACGTCTTCGTGGTCAAGGGAGATTTTGGTTGGAGCGATGTCGGTTCGTGGGATGAGGTCGTCAGCCTAACACCGACGGATGCTGACAAGAACGCGTTAAAAGGGAATGTGGTGGTAAAAGACTCAACGGGAAACTACATCGACGCGGGGGGGAAGATTGTTGCGGCGGTCGGTGTGAAAGACCTGATTATCATTGTGACGGATGACGCCGTTCTCGTGTGTAAAAAGGGACGGTCACAGGATGTCAAAGAAGTCGTGGACTTTATCCGACGGAAGCAGATGTACGAGTATTTGTGAGAGGAGAAGATTGCAGGACGCAAATAGCAGATTGCAGATAGAGGATGGAGAGGGTTATGATTGACGGTTTTTGGATAAAGGGAAGGAAGAGCCAGGGATGGGGTTGATGGAGAGCGTTTGGAACATCGGGCTTTTGCAGATCGCGGTTTGTAGCACACTGGTTTTTTCGGGCTGTTCCTCTTCCGTACGGTTTGCGAGCACGGAAGGAATTGCCCGTGGTGTGCCGCGTGTATCAGAAGAACTTGCACCCGATGGCTCAAAGATCGTCAGGAAAAATCCGGGTCGGGTACTCCTCACTCTGGAGGGCATTGCCTCGTACTATGCTCACGACTTTCACGGTAAGATGACGTCGAACGGTGAGATTTTCGACATGCACGCCTTGACGGCAGCGCACAAAGTCTTTCCTTTTGGAACGAAGGTACGAGTGACCAACCTGGAGAATGGCAAGTCGGTCATTGTCCGGATTAACGATCGCGGGCCGTTCGTTGAAGCCCGAATTATTGACCTCTCACTGGGCGCGGCGAAGGAACTTGACATGCTCCAGAAGGGTACGACGAGAGTGCGACTCGAGGTGCTCGAGTGGGGCGATGGAAAATATGTCGGCCAGGAACAGAATTAGCAATGGCGAAGAAACTCATTACTGAAGCCGATGTTGCTGAGGCTGTCAAGCGTGGAATGACGACGATTGCCGTCGATTCCGCCACCATTGTTACTCCTTCTGCGCGCGATCTGGCTTTACGCCATCGGATTGAGTTCACAAATGCCGTGGTTTCCACTTCTGCGCACGTTCAGTCGATCACGAAGCTTACGCCCAAAGATGTACACTCCCCGCACGCTTCCACGGTCATCGCCGTTGGTTCCGACCACGGAGGGTATCAGATGAAAGAGCAGGTCAAGAACTTTCTGCTCGACCTCGGCTATTCTGTGATCGATGTCGGAACCCAATCCGAGCAGGCGTGCGACTATCCGGATTTTGCGTATGCCGTTGCGTCGCTGGTGAGCTCGGGTCAGGCACAGAAAGGCATTATGGTGGATGCCGTCGGTGTGGCATCGGCAATGGTGGCAAACAAGGTCCCCGGAGTGCGGGCGGCGGTCGGCTTCAGTGAATTCGCCGCGCGCAGCAGTCGAGAGCATAACGACGCAAACGTGCTGACCTTAGGCGGTCGAGTTTTAGGCATTGAGGCAGCAAAAGCCATCGTCAAGGTCTGGTTGGAGACTTGGTTTGGCGGCGGCAGACATCAGGCGCGTGTTCAGAAAATAACAGACATCGAGCAGCGCTTCCGAAAGTAAAAAGAGATTGTTTTTTTCTTGTTTATCACCTATCCTGACCGCATCAAAATCTTGATGCGGTCTTTTTTTGAGCTATGACAGTACATGTTCTCGTGAAAACAAACGCAAGAAAAGAAAGTGTCGAAGTCCGGGAAGACGGTAGCCTCTTCGTGTGCGTCAACGTTCCTCCGGTGGAAGGGAAGGCGAATCAGAAAGTCGTCGAGCTACTTTCCCGATATTTTGCAAAGCCGAAAAGCGCCATCACCATCGTTCGCGGCCTCCGGTCAAAGCATAAGATCATTGAGGTGGCGTAATGTACATGCCCCTCATCTTCTCACTGGTGTTTACGTTCCTCTCTGCCGGAGGTGGAACGGCCTCGTTTGCAATACAGGAGAGTGTTCGCAGTCGAATCGTCGCTCCCGGTGTGCGACACACCATGTACGAGAAACCCGGTCCCTACGTCATTCATGTACTGGAGATTGACCTCCGTGAGCCGACCGTTCAGATTGAATCCTTCCGTTTACAGGGTCTCGTCAAAACGACGACACAAGCGTTAGCGAATGAACGAGAGGGCAGTCGTGTGGTTGCTGCTATCAACGCGGATTTTTTCAGCTTTCAGACCGGCTGGCCGCTTGGAATCCAGGCGATGCGGGGAAAACTCATCCATGCGGCACCAACCTCGCGTAGCCACATTGCGTTTGACCGTAAGAAGAGACCGTTGATCGAGCAATTTTCATTTCGAGGCTCGATTTCTACAAAATATGGCGATAGATTCCAGATTGATCGGGTGAACGAGCCGCGTACCCAGAACCGGGTGACACTCTACACGTCCGAGTGGGATACACTGCTCACGGTTTCCCCGGGCGATATGGTGCTTCACGCCCGACTCACAGGCACACAGTGGAGTATCGGTGATACGCTGAGGGTTGTGGTACTGTCGTTGCAGTCTGAATCGCCGACCCAGATCGGCTATCATGAGGTTGCCATTCTTGTGAGCGAAGCCGAGGTCAAGTCGAAGCTGCAAAAGAAGCTTCGACTGAGAGACACCCTTGCCCTGTATCTTGGCTTAAATCCATATGTTACGGGAGTTCAAGAGGTTGTTGGCGGTGCTGGGACACTGCTCAGAAACGGCCTGTACGATTCCACTGCCATCATCAAGAGCGAACGACTTGCCTCAAACTTCCTCACCACGCGACATCCCCGCAGGTTTGTCGGGTTTGACCGGGATACCACAAAGCTCTTTTTCTGTACAGTTGATGGGAGACAAGAACTCAGCATCGGCATGAGCTTTCAGGAGATGGCGGATTTTCTGCAGTCGATCGGAGCGTGGAATGCCATCAACCTCGATGGCGGCGGCTCGACGACGATGGTGGTGGAAGGTCAGATTGTGAACTCGCCCTCGGACAGAACGGGCGAGCGTCCCGTGGCGAATACCCTGCAGGTCATTTCGAAAACGTTCACCAATACTCGATGAGGTTGACCATGGTTCCCAAAGTACTCCTTCGAGCCGCTTTGATTGCTGTTATCGTGCTTTCTTCTGAATCCCTTCACGCGCAGATCGCTAATCCTCTTCCGCCACTCCGAAGACAAGCGGAGATTCAGCAGGAGTGGCTGAGAATTCGGCTTGAACAGGTTCTGCCGCGCTTAATGCGGGAAAACAATGTTCAGATGTGGATCATCCCGATGCGTGAGTACAACGAAGACCCGGTGTTCTCTTCTCTCGTGTCGGCAACGACCTTTGCCGCCCGCCGCCGCACCATCTACGTCTTTTTTGACCGTGGACCTGAAAAAAGTGTGGAGCGTTTAGCCTTAGGTGGCACTTCACAGGGCGGATTGTACGTGGCATATCGCGATACCACACTCGGCAATGCAGAGCTGTGGGGCAAGGAACAGTGGAAACTGTTGACAAAGGTTGTTGAAGAACGGGACCCGAGGACGATTTCCGTTAATATCTCTCATACTCATGCATTCTCGGACGGCCTCTCGGCTGGAGAGTGGGAACAGCTGCAGGAAGCACTCGGGCCAACGTATCTATCCCGCGTCGTCCGAGCAGAACGGCTTCCGCATGATTACATCTCCATCCGCATTCCGGAAATGCTGCCGATCTACAAGGAGATGATGAAGACGGTCCACGCCATCATTGCCGAGGCGTTCTCGAACAAGGTTATTACTCCGGGCAAGACGACCACACAGGATGTTGTCTGGTGGATGCGGCAGAAGACGCACGATCTCGGCTTTGGGACCTGGTTCCAGACGAGCGTGAGCGTTCAACGGAAAGGCGTAGATCTTTCAAACAATCCTAGTCCGGTTATCCAGCGCGGTGATGTTCTGCACTGCGATTTTGGAATTTATGCGATGCGGCTCGCGACAGACACGCAACATATGGGTTATGTGTTACGCGAGGGAGAGACGGACGTTCCGGCAGGAATTAAAAGAGCCCTTGCCAACAGCAATCGGTTGCAGGATATTGTCCTTCAACACCTCAAGGTTGGAATGACCGGTAACCAGATTCTCTCCGCCGCGCGGGCTCAGATGGAGCGCGAGGGGATCAACGGCACGATCTATTGCCATCCCATCGGCGAACATGGCCACGGCGCTGGTCCCTTGATCGGGCTTTGGGACCGACAGATGGGTGTACCGGGACGGGGGGATACTCCTGTTCTTCCCAATACCTGGTTCTCAATCGAACTCCAAGCGACCACGCCTGTGCCTGAGTGGAACAATCAGCCCGTCCGGTCTGCGCAGGAGGAAGAGGTTGCCATCGATGCAGCCGGAAATGTCGAATGGGTGTTCAAGAGGCAGACGGAGTTCCATCTGGTGCGTTAATCGACGAATGGGCGCTGTCTCTCTTCGCGGGGAGTTGCTCCGCTGGATTGCCGCTACTTCACCAGCACCATTGCACGCCGAGCAGTGAAGCGTGTTCCATCGGCGGCTGTTGCAATGAGTTGATAAATATAGATTCCACTTGCAAAGTTTTGAGCGTCGAACGTTTCTTGATGATAGCCAGCAAGCCGTTCCTGCTGGACAAGTGTCGCGACCTCTTGTCCCAACAGATTGTAAACCCGTAAGGACACGTCATAACTTCTCCCTCCGCCCGGTAACGTATAAGCGATCACAGTTGAGGGATTAAACGGATTGGGATAGTTCTGGA
>DATLYT010000115.1:0-11687 GCA_035574455.1 Bacteroidota bacterium | reverse complement strand
TCTTCTTCATACTTCCATAGCTTCTCACTGCATCCAGTATGCCGCATAGGGTTTACCTCCTACGATGTTGGTTCTCACCTCAATCGTAACGTAAACCCTTTTGCGTTTCAAGTCCCCCCCCCCACTTTTACGGATGCAACTCTCCCCGATGCTGCAAGAAAGCTGGAGTTTTCTTACCTTTTTTATTAACTCAAGTTGAGCGTCCCAGAAAGAGCGATGGTGATTGATGTTCATTGCTGTCGCCATCGACTCAACGTCAAAGGCTTCACCGACCGCGAAACCCAGCTCTGCGGGTTTTCCCCCAGCTTTTCGGCGTAGTTGTTCAGCCATCCCCGCCAGAGTGCCCGCCTGAACCGCATGGTCGGGCAGGCTCGGCGGGCTGGCGTTTCAACGGATCGCTGAGAGGCGCTCAACGTGAGTCATGAACAAGAGAGAAACGCGCAACACATCGTCAAGGAGGTACACGCTATGGCAGTACAATCGATTGACATCCCGCTCGGCACGACGATGCCGAAGTTTGAGTTGAAAGACCCGAACGGTACGCTCTATCAGAGTGACAAACTGATGGGAACAAAGGGGCTGCTTGTGATCTTCACCTGCAATCATTGCCCTTACGCCAAATCCGTCTGGCCGCGCACGATCAGGCTTGCGGAGTACGCAAAGCATCTCGGCATCAATACGGTTGGCATCAATCCCAATATTCATCCGGATTATCCTGAGGATGCGCCAGAGGTCATGAAGCAGCGAATCAAGGAGTGGGGTATTCCGTTTCCGTATTTGATCGATGAGACGCAACAGGTCGCAGCGGCGTTCAAAGCGCAGTGCACACCGGATATTTATCTGTTTGACCGAAACCAAAAGCTTGTGTACCACGGCCGCGTCGACGATAACTGGCAGGATGAATCAAAGGTGACACGCGAAGAGCTCAAGGAGGCGATTACGAATCTCGCGGAAGGCAAGCCGATTTCGGACAAACAATTTCCATCGATGGGATGCTCGATCAAGTGGCGGGTGAATCCCTATAACTAGGGAAGGGTGCAGAGTAGAAAAGAGAAGACAGAAGGTAGAAGAGAGAGGATCACGCACCAGCACTGAACGAAGCACCGCAAACGGTACTCAACCATGGTCTATCAAGAAGAACTCTCGTTTTCCACGAAGGGCGAAGGCGATATGCACGACCTCACCGCGAAGGTCGAAGCCATTGTCAAGCAATCAAAGATCAAAACCGGGATTGTCCACGTCTTCGCGGTCGGCAGTACGGCGGGCATCGGGACAATCGAGTTCGAGCCGGGATTGAAAAAAGATCTGCCGGAGATTCTCAACAAGCTCATTCCGCCCGGGCGACATTACGGCCATGAGCAAACCTGGCACGACGGTAATGCACATGCACACCTGCAAGCGACGCTGCTCGGTCCCGACCTCTCCGTGCCCGTCAGAGATGGCGCCCTTGTTGTCGGAACGTGGCAACAAATTGTGCACGTGGATTTTGACAATCGCCCGCGGCAACGGCAGGTCGTTGTGACGGTGTGGGGTGAGTGAGGAGTGTGCTTCTCGTTCCTACGCTCTGCGTGGGGACGAGAAGTGACGCGGGGCGTCATTGTTCTGCGCCGACGGAGACCGTCGGCGCTAGAGCACCGATCACTTTATTTTCTTATGGATAACTCCTGCTTCCCACCTTCGCTGAAACCAGCATCGTCCCGAACCACGCCGACCTTCTTTGAATCGGACCTATGCCTTGGGCGAAGATGTACCACTGCTCGTCATCGGCCATGAAAGGGATGTCGAGAAAGATTCTCAGGCAGTTCGAGAATGTTCCTGCGGGCACGGTAGTGCGGTAGCCTCGTTCTTGCACGACGCCCCAGTAGCCGTCGTAACTTGGCCAGCGATCGTCAATGGGCTGATAGAAATCGACAAACGGTTGATCTCGGTTGTTTCGGTAAATGCGGATCGTTCCATCCTCCGCCACGCGCAGGTAACTTGTGTCGGCGGCGGGGTCGTTCAGCCGTGAATAGCGGATCGCAAAGTACCGGTGCGCCCCGATCTGCCGTACGCCAACCACTTCATCGATGAATGTCCCCGAGATGCCGGGGTTGGTCGAGGTGTACGTCCATCGATTACCTACCTGCAACGGATAAAACTCGATCGCCGCGGGATCGCCCGGCTCGGTGATCTTCGTACAGCGGAGGAAGAGGAGAGCCAAGAGTAGTATGACAGCGCTAGGTTTCATTTGATGTTTCAGTATCGGATAATACCATCTCCAGCAACCAGATCATCCGTCTGTCGTAGTGGTAGCGGATGAGGAGATAAAATGCATGAAGCATCAGAGCGATGCCCAATCCAAGGAGTGTCACCTGTGCCCAGGAGGGTACAGCTCCATCTGCCAGCGCTACACGTGCCAGCAAATAGAGTCCGACGATGAACTCAGCGAGATAGCCGCCGTAGGATAATCTATTTGGAACATTCTTTTCTCGAAACTGTTTGAACGATTCGAGCTGTTTGCGGAGTTGAAGAGTAGTTGATGGTTGCATGGAAGCTCCTTTCCTCCGTGGATTACAGAATGGGTAGTACCAGCGGAAAGAAAACTACTCAATCACGAACACGAAGGCAAGAGTGCTAAGCGGCCAGCTGCTCGAGGTTTTTCTTCAGCTTCTCCAGGCTTGTCTGGAAATTTACCTGCTTCTCCCGCTCCTTCTGGACAACCTCTTTCGGTGCTCGCTCCACAAACTGCGGGTTGCTGAGCTTCTTTGCGATACTCTCAAGGAGCTGCTGAAGGCGTGCGATCTCTTTTTCGAGACGTGTGCGTTCGGCAGAAATATCGATCAAGCCTTCAAGCGGGATAAAAATCTCAGCCCCATCTACCACCGCGCTGGCGGCAAGCTTGGGCACCCATGTCGGTGAGATGATATCGATCGAGCCGACACGGGCAAGCTTCTTGAGGTATTTTCCGTATGCATCAAAAATGAGCTCGCGATGCTCGGCGGTTGGTCGGACGTGGACACGGATCTCCGTTGCCGGCGGAATGTTGTTTTCCCCGCGAATCGTCCGCACGGCGTTGATCACGTTCTGCACAAACGCCATCTCCGACTCGGCCTTTTCGTCAATCCATTGTTCCTCTACTGTCGGGAACGTCGCGCGCATGATGCTCTGGCCGTTGCGCTCCGTCAAATGCTGCCAGAGTTCTTCCGTCACGAAGGGCATGTGGGGGTGGAGCATCCGCAGCGCCCGGTCGAAAATCCAGAGTGCTCGCTGGATGACGATGCGTTTCACCTCATGCGATTCATCACCGTACAACCGCGTCTTTACCAGCTCGACGTACCAATCGCAGAAGTCATGCCACACAAAATCGTAGAGGACCTTCGTCGACTCGTTGATGTGGAAATTGTTGAGTGCGTCGTTGAAGTCGCGAACGGCATGGTTGAGGCGGGAGAGGATCCATTTGTCTGCAAGATCCAGGTGGTCGGTGGGGAGTTTTTCCAGAGCAAGATGGTCTCCTCCGCAGATCTCCGTTTTGTTCATCAGGAGAAACCTTCCCGCATTCCAGATTTTGTTGGCAAAGTTTCTGCCTAACTCGCATTTCTCCACCGAGAAGAGCACATCCTGTCCGAGCGGTGAGAGGTAGGCGACCGTGAAGCGGAGGGCATCGGCGCCGTACTCGTTGATCACGTCGAGCGGGTCGGGTGAATTGCCGAGCGACTTGCTCATCTTCCGCCCCTGTGCATCGCGGATGATACTCGTGAAGTACACATCACGGAACGGCACCAGCTCTTCGTTCTTCGTGCGCGGCTTCCCTTGGGCGTTTGGCATGCCCTTCATGAACTCCATGTTTGCCATCACCATGCGGGCGACCCAGAAGAAGATGATGTCCGGGCCGGTCACGAGTGTATCGGTCGGGTTGAAATAGCGAAGGTCTTGTGTATCCTCCGGCCATCCGAGCGTTGAAAAGGGCCAAAGCCAGGACGAGAACCAGGTATCCAGCACATCATCGTCTTGCCGGAGCGGAGTGTTGGCATCGAGGCCCAATTTTTTGCGCGCTTCGTCTTCGTTTCGCGCGGCTGTGTAGGTGCCGTCGGGTGCATAGTACACCGGAATGCGATGTCCCCACCAGAGCTGACGCGAGATGCACCAATCCCGAATGTTTGCCATCCAGTGCTCGTACACTTTCGTCCAGCGCTCGGGATGGAAACGTACATGGCCTTCGTGCACGACACGCAGCGCGGGTATGGCCAGTGGCTTCATCTTGACAAACCACTGGTCGGAGATGTACGGCTCGATGATCGTGTTGCAACGATAACACCGTCCGACGTTGTACGTATGCGGCTCGGTTTTGAGCAGATAGCCCTGAGCTTCGAGGTCTTTGATAATCTGCTTCCGGCAGTCGAAGCGATCCATTCCTTCGTACTGCTTGGGGACGGATTCGTTCAGCGTGCCGTCTTCATTGAAAATGTTGATCTGTGGAAGATTGTGTCGCTGACCCATCAGGAAGTCGTTCTGGTCGTGCGCCGGCGTCACCTTGACCATCCCGGTGCCGAACGTAGAATCGACGTACTCGTCCGCGATGATCGGCAGTTTGCGACCCACAATGGGTAAGATCGCATGCTTACCGATGAGCTTTTTGTATCGTTCGTCCTTGGGATTGACGGCAATCGCGGCATCGCCTAACATCGTTTCGGGTCGTGTCGTGGCAACGACGGCGAATTCTTTCGAGCCTTCGAGCGGATATTTGATATGCCAGAGGTGGCCCTGAGTTTCCGTATGTTCAACCTCGTCGTCGCTCAGCGCGGTGTGGTGAAAGGTGCACCAATTCACGATGTATTTACCGCGGTAGATCAGCCCTTTGTCGAACAGCCGAACAAAGACTTCTTTCACGGCGTTCGATAATCCCTCATCCATGGTGAAGCGTTCCCGCTCCCAATCGCACGAAGCGCCTAACTTCCGCAACTGTTTGATGATGGTGCCGCCGTACTCCCGCTTCCACTCCCACACGCGTTCCAAGAATTTCTCGCGCCCAAGTTGATGGCGATTCAGTCCTTCTTGTGCCAGCGACTTCTCTACCACGTTCTGCGTGGCAATGCCAGCGTGGTCGGTGCCCGGAATCCAACACGCTTCGTAGCCTTGCATCCGTTTCCAGCGGATGAAGATGTCCTGGATGGTGTTGTTCAGTACGTGGCCCATCGTCAAAATGCCCGTGATGTTGGGCGGAGGAATGACGATGGTATAGGGCGTCTTGTTTTTGTTTACCGTCGCGCGGAAGAGTCCACGGGATTCCCAGAACGAATACCACTTGTCTTCCACGTCTTTGGGGCTGTAAGTTTTTGGTAGTTCAGTCATTGCAAAGTTCACAGATTCGCACAGGTTTCACGGATTCGAGCGTTCGACGTGATGCCGTACAGGCTTGAAGCATTGATTACTCACTGATCTTACGCAGGACAAGGTGAAGAAGCAAATTTCACCCCCGCCTGAGCGGGCAAGGCCTACGGGGTTCGATGATTGTTTTTTCTTCTAAAGCGGAGGCTTCTGAAAAATTCCAAGTCTCTTGTCATTCTGAGTCCGCCTCTGGCGGACGAAGAATCTCGTTGACATATTAATAGAGTCAAAAGGCAGATTCTTCGTCGCTACGCTCCTCAGAATGACATTCCCATTTCATTGTTCAGAAGTCTCAAAGCTACCAAAATTGCACTCCCCGCCAGAACGCGTAGCGGGCTGGCTCCGGAGTGCTCGAGACTCGGCAAGGATCACCCAACCTCATCGTCCCGTAGGGACGAGATGTTGGTAGAGCAAGTACACGGTAGATTGAAGCCCCGTCAGGGGCGACATATCCATCCGTGCGTAACATCAGTTACTCATACTCGAAAGATGATCAGCGAAATCCCCGCCTGTTGAACACTTCGGCAAGCAGACGCGGGTCGCTGTGGAATCGGCATCAATTAAAGAAAAAGGTAGCACTGCGGCTACCCTGATGAATTAACGAAAAATCTTGACGGAAATCAATGTGTCAGCGAGAAGGAACGCTGACCCTGTGCTTACTGAGGGAACGGTTGCCCATCCGGTCGAAGGCTTCGATGACGAGGTGATAGGTGCCGGCAGGAAGGTCGCGACGCTCGTCGAACTTCACATGGTGACGGTAAGGATCGTACTCGGCAATGAGAAGTTCACCGTTGATTGTCAGACGCGTGCGGTCGTAATCGATGCCCGATCCCGTATCGCTTAACCTGAATGAGAACGACAAACGGCCGCGACGATAGCTCGATGTGAAGCGGGAAATCGAGGGCGCGGAGTAATCGTGGAACAGGGCAACGCCGCCGAGCTGTCTGGTGAATCGGCCGGTCAGCGTCCGACTGATTCCCGTTGGGTCGTGCGCGGCGAGTCTCCACCCCGACCCTTCTGCAATGAATACTCCTAATCTCTCGCGGGATGCATCGGTGAGGTAATATTCAGCCGTAGCTCCTTTGTTCAGGACAATGTCCGAGGGGAGGAGCGTGTAGCCGTTGTTGGTTCGCGCGACACGGATGAAGACTGGCTGATAGACGGCGTCGGGCGGGAAGTACACGGTCAGTTCATCGTTCACCGAGATGGTCCCACCGCGCTCTGGTGTGATCGGGTAAATCGGGATTTCAAGACGCTCCTCAGCAATCCCGCCCGCTGTTTCACCCTCGATCGAAATGAGCAGAACATTGTTGTTTACCGCCTGAAGCGGAACGGTGGCAATGTACGTACGGGGGTCTTTCGCCAGAGCGGAAAGAGGTTGTTGTTGCGAACCTACCATGACCCGCGGCTTTTGGAGAAATGCCGACGGTGCAGTGATCGTCAAGTAAACATAATCGCGATAAAATTCTTCCTTGATAGTCAGTGAGACTCGATTTCTTCGGGCTGTACCTGGTACGACGAAGTGTGGCGCGGAAGTTGTGCCGAAACGATTCTCCGCTTCGATGCGAAGAATAGCAGGAGTCGCTGACTTCGTTGGCAGCAGGTAACCGTGTTCCGTTGAGGTCAGTGCCGTCAGCGGAAGCCGTTGGGTTACCCAGCTCTTCCCGTGTTGCCAAGAAAGTCGTATGGCTTCAATTGTTGAAGTACTGGCAGGTTTAAGGTAAAGCGTCTTGTCGACTGTCGTGAGATCAAATGCGGGCGGGTGATTCAGCACAATGGTTCCGCGAAGCTCCGACGAATGTCCGCGCCCGTCTGTGGCGATGATGCGGAGCGTGTGCATTCCCTCCGCAAAGAGCGATGGTTGGAGAATACCGGACCCTTCCGGCAACCGATCGTACACCGGCAAGCGGTTCCCCGGCTCGATGTACAATTTCTGGAATCGTCCCTTCCCGCGTTGCAGCAGACCCCAGTCATAGTACAGAGCGATCTGTTTCGATTCATCGGCGGGAAAGCGGTCGAGACGAGCCGTGTAAAGCAGGAGCGAATCGACATAAAGCTCGAACGTCCGGATGCTGTTACGGTGGTACGAATGATTCGCGCGGTCAAACGCTTTCACACCGATGCCGATAGGTCCCGTCAGATGCGCGACATCCTCCAGCTGGTATTGATTGCGGGCCTGCCCGACTGCGGTCTGGCGGGCCAGCCCGACTGTTGTCTGGCGGGCCTGTCGTTTGACACGGGCGATCCAAGGTCGATGGTCGCCCTGTACGATTGCCGAGTAGTGCAGTGGTGTGAAGACGATCTCTTGGAACTCCGGCGGTGTGGTGTCCTCGACCAGCTCGGCGAAGAGTGGAACGAGGAAGGGGTTCACGGGGTTGAGCCGCTCGTCGCGAATTTCGAAGTGCAGATGGGGCGAACCGATGCCCGTGTCGCCCGAGTACGCGATGACGTCTCCCTTGCGTACGGGAATTTCATTCGGCGGTAATTCGAGGTCGAGTGTATAGCGACCGTTCTTGTATTGCCAGACCCGCGCATACTCGTCGATGGAGTCGTTGAAACGCTGCAAATGGGCGTACGTGGTGTAATAACCGTCGGCGTGGCGGACGTACAGCATCTTCCCGTACCCGTACGGCGAGATACGAATGCGGGCAATGTAACCGTCGCGCGCGGCAAAGACCTTGTAACCTGTCCGGTTCCAAGTTGAAATATCGATTCCCGCGTGGAAGTGGGTGTTGCGAAATTCGGCAAAGCCGGAGGTCAGAACGGTGCTCGCCTCAGTCGGCCAGGCATAGTCTTCGAGGTCGGTACGGATCGAGTCGAACGGAGCGTAGATTTCCGAGAGTTTGTCGTCCGATGTTGGAAGGTCGTCCGCGTTGGGGAGTGGAGAAGAGATGGAGGGAGAAGGCGAGCGTGGAGCCAGAAAAAGGCTCAGAAACAGTAGCAACGTCACCGTGCTGTGGAGAACCATCTCACTCCGTGTTGTTCAAATCAATTTACCAAGAATATAACCAATCGTAATGCCTACAAGCAAGGTAATCGTGAGCACGCGATAGTTGAGTACTTCTTTCGGGTAGCCGCGTTTGATGGCGACAATAGTGGCAAGATATCCCACGCCGTTGAGCAGCCAGATGAACGGAAGCGACAGCGCCTTCGCCGCAATCGGTCCGATGAATGGGACCAGAGCAATCCACGCGAGCAATGCTCCAAACGCTTCTCCCGCGAACCCGACAATCAGCGCAATCAGCGCGAGGACGCTTTTATCCACACCATACATCAATCCCACCTGAACCAGCACCACAATGAAAAGCCACGCCGCAAGAGCAGTCCGGTAATTGCTGATGAACTGCTTCATCCTGTTGAACCAGCTCATACGCTACTTCACCGTGACCGTGAGCGAGGTCAGCGTCTGGCCTGCGTGATTCTTGAGCGCCGCTTCGAGCCTGTCGCCGGCTCGCACCTGAGCGACGCCTTCCGGTGTGCCCGTGAAGATGATGTCCCCGCGCTCGAGCGTGATAAACTGGGAGATGTAAGCAAGCAAATCCTGCACAGAGAAAATCAGGTCGTGCGTTTTTCCATGTTGCCGCACATTGCCGTTCACGGTAAGAACCACTTCCGCGGCCTGGGGATTGGGGACTTTGCTCGCCGGCACAAACCGCGAGACCGGCGCCGAGGTATCGAATCCTTTTGCGAGCGTCCAGGGCAAGCCCTTCTTCTTCGCCTCGCTCTGCACGTCGCGCAGCGTCATATCAAGACCCACCCCGTAGCCTGCTACGTAGTGGAGAGCGGATTCTTTCGGGATGTTGTTTCCGTCCTTGCCGATCAGCACCGTCATTTCGACTTCGTGGTGAACATCGTGAGAAATCGAGGGAATGACAATGGCGCCGCCGTTGGCCACAAGCGCCGTGGGTGGCTTCAGGAAGAAGACGGGAGTTGTCGGGAGATCGGAGTTCATCTCTCTGGCATGTTCGGCGTAGTTGCGTCCGATGCAGATGATTTTTCCGACGACGATGGGTTCCGGAGTACCTTCGAGTTCAACAGTGCGCATAGGTTGAGCTGATAATGCGTCAATATACCGAAGCGTGGGGAGTGATGCAAGGAGTGTCGCGATCATCTGCACGCATTGGCGATGTGGCCTGCTCTGGCATGTTATGAGAGAAAATGATTTCCCTTGTTCAACCAATAAAAAAAAAGTATCTTGTGCCGAAGCCTCCCCATGACAACGTACAAACAGTCCGGTGTCGACATCGAAGCGGGTGATGAGCTCGTTCGCCGTATCAAGCAACGAGTTCGCTCCACCTTCAACAGCAACGTCCTCGCTGATATCGGCATGTTTGGCGCGTTCTACCGCGCAACCTTTCCTTCCTACAAACGTCCTGTACTCGTCTCCAGCGTCGATGGCGTCGGCACGAAGCTCAAGATCGCCTTTGCGATGGACCGGCACGACACGGTCGGGCAAGACCTCGTCAACCATTGCGTGAACGACATCCTCGTCTGCGGCGCAAAACCGCTCTATTTTCTTGATTATTTTGCGACCGGCAAGCTCTCGCCAGAGGTTGGTGAGCAGGTGATTTCCGGATTTGTCAAGGCGTGTAAGGAAAACGACTGCGCGCTCATCGGCGGGGAAACGGCGGAGATGCCGGGAATGTATGCCAACGGTGAATACGACCTCGCCGGCACGATCGTCGGCGTTGTCGATGAAAAAAAAATCGTCGACGGTCGAGCGGTCAAGAAGGGAGATGTTCTGATCGGGCTTCCATCAACCGGTCTTCACACGAACGGCTACTCACTCGCCCGCACGGTGCTGCTCGAACGATTTTCGCTGCAGGAAACCATTGCCGACCTTGGCACGACTCTCGGTGAAGCTCTGCTCGCCGTCCACCGCTCTTATTATTCATCCGTCTATCCGTTACTCCAATCATCCATCGGCAACGCTGTGCATGGACTTTCTCACATTACCGGCGGCGGAATCGTGGGGAATACGATGCGCGTCGTTCCGAAAAAGCTCGGCCTGCAGATCGATTGGCAGGCGTGGGAGCGGCCGCCGATCTTTCGGCTGATCCAACAGGCTGGAGGCGTGCCGGAAGAAGAGATGCGAAAGACGTTCAACTTGGGCATTGGATTGATTCTGATTGTTGCCGCGCGTGAGGCGGATCGAGTAATGGCGGCACTCAAGAAGAAACGCGAACGACCGTTGGTAATAGGGGAAGTGGTGGCGATGTAGATGAGAGAGACACAGACAATGACTTCGTAGAACACAGAACAGAAAAACGCAGACCGCATATGGACTACGAATTTGAACAGTTCGGCTCGGTATCGTCCGATGAACTTCGGACG
The DNA here is from genome assembly GCA_035574455.1 of Bacteroidota bacterium. Lineage (GTDB taxonomy): Bacteria > Bacteroidota > Ignavibacteria > UBA10030 > UBA10030 > DATLYT01. Next base: position 989 of record DATLYT010000115.1, on the reverse strand, counting down.
CGGATGCTCCAAGCTCACGAATTAGGGAAACGAATCAACATGCTCAGTGAACTAACGTTAAGGATCGGCGCGGCGCAATCTCCGGAAGATATCATCCAGGTTCTCGGCCAGGAAGCGCGGCGGGTCATGCCTGGCGAGTGTGCCTTTCTCGGCCTGCTCACCGACGACCAGAAATCGTATGAAATCCACAGTCTCTGTGCGCCTGAAGAATCTCCGATGATGACGGAGACGCAGTTCTCCGTGAAAGAGGGAATTGCCGGCTGGGTCCTGCAGCGCAGCATGGCTCTGACGGTCGATATGAACTCCATCCCCGTTGCTTCTACGGCTGTGGAGAAAGCGCTTCAAGCCAAGGGTGTACGCTCCATCCTCGTCGCTCCGATGAAAACACATGACCGGATGCTCGGTGTCTTGGGCTTCGGTGCGCGCGAACCGAACCGATACTCCGATAACGACCTCTGGTTGGCACAATTGCTTGGAACGCAGGTTGCTCTGGCGCTCGGCAATACAAAAGTGCTCAAGAAGGCAGAGAAGCGCATTCACCAGATCGAGCTTGTCAACCGCGTCTCGCGGAATTTGACATTCACTCTTGAGTTGAATGAGATGCTCGAATCGGCGGCACAGGCGATACGAAAGCAATTCAACTACTTCGAGGTGATGATTTTTCTGATGGACCACGAGGCTCAGGAATTGGAGCTTGCAGCGGATGCCGGCGAGTATCATGACTTTCTCCCGAAGGGCTATCGACAACACGTCAGCCAGGGCGTTATCGGGTGGGTAGCCAGCAACGGGCGCTATTTGCTTGCGAACGACGTGCGGAAGGAACCGCGCTATCTTGCCTACAGTTATCAGGACACAAGTGCAGAGCTTGCGGCGCCGATCATGATTGATGGCGTTGTTGTGGGCGTTCTTAACATCGAGGATAGCAAAATCAATGCGTTTGACGAGGCGGATGTGCTCGTGGCGCAAATTCTGTGCGACCAGATCGGCGG
>DATLYT010000114.1:0-18550 GCA_035574455.1 Bacteroidota bacterium | reverse complement strand
AACCGTTCCGCAACGATTAACCTTTCATTGGTTTCGACGTTGACTGTCCGGCAAAAATCGGTTACTTTGCTGCGCCATGGCACATGAACTTCCACACCCTTCGCGTTCTGTCCCTCAGAATTCCGTCACGATGAAGGAGCTAACGACCTTTGAGGAATACCAGGAATGCGTCCAGATTCAGCGAGAGACATGGGGAGATGAATTTGAGGAATGGGTGCCCACCTCGATTCTCAAAGTCAGCCAGAAAATTGGTGGAATTGTTGTTGGCGCTTACGATGCATCGGGGCGAATGGTAGGGTTTGTGTACGGCTTAACGGGTTACAAAGATGGCGCTCCGGTACATTGGTCCCATATGCTCGCAGTGCGTAACGAAGCTCGCGGACTTGGCTTGGGTAAACAGTTGAAGCTGTATCAGCGCGAACTATTGCTCGCGCGCGGCATCAAGGTGGCGTATTGGACGTACGACCCGCTCGTCGCCCGAAACGCGAATCTCAATCTTAACGCCTTAGGTGCTGTTGTAAGCGCATACGTCAAAGATATGTATATGGAGTCGAGCAGTGTTCTCCATCGCGGCATGAGCATGGATCGATTCATCGTTGCCTGGCACCTCGAAAGCAATCGGGTGATGAATGCCCTTGCCCACAAAGCGGTCTTTGATTCGAATCGTTACAGTCAGACGCCGATTGTCAACACGAAGGTTGAAGGCACATTGGTTCTTCCAGCCGACCAGGAGTTGATGGAGCATGAACGCCTTCGCATCGAAATTCCCAACGATATCGAGGCGATCAAGAACGCATCAATGGCACGAGCCAACGAATGGCGGTTGAACACACGCCGCGCCTTTCTCTGGTATCAAGAACGGGGTTATACGATCGAGGGCTTCGTTACAGACCCTCAAACAAGGCGTTGCTACTATTGCCTTACTCGCCAACGGTGAGCATCCCATTGAAACTCCATCTCCAACAAATCATCCTTCGAGAAATCCGACTGCCTCTCAAAGAGCCATTCCGGATTTCGTCCGGCACCGTGAAGGATCGCCGCATTTGCATCGTGGAACTGCGCAGCGTGGAGGGCGTCGTTGGCTGGAGTGAGTGTGTTGCCGGCGAATTCCCGAACTACCATCCCGAGACCATCGACACGGCGTGGCATGCCATTCGTGAGTGGATCGCGCCGCGGGTACTCGGGAAAGCGTTCGATGGGCCGCAAGAGTTGTACGATCTGCTCAATGCGGATATCCGGGGCCACAATATGGCTAAAGCTGCCATTGAGATGGGCGCTTGGGAGCTGACGGCGAGGATCAAAGGGATTTCGCTCGCAACGGTGCTCGGTGGAGTGCGTGAAAAGGTTGAGGTCGGGATTTCTCTCGGAATTGAACCGAGTCCACAGGCGCTGGTCGAAAAAGTCCGGCGCAGCTTACAGGAAGGGTATCGGAAGATCAAGGTGAAAATCAAACCGGGAAAGGATGTGGAGTACGTTCGAACGGTTCGCGAGGCGGTGGGGATGGAGGTACCCTTAATGGTCGATGCGAATAACGCTTACTCGCTGAGGGATGCCGACCGCTTGCAACAGCTCGACGATTTTAACCTCATGATGATTGAACAACCGTTAGCGTGGGATGACCTTGTCCGCCATGCCAACCTCCAGAGGATGCTCCGGACGCCAATCTGTCTTGATGAATCCGTTACCGGAGTAGACAAGGCTGAAGATATGATCGCGTTAGGGAGCGGGAAGATCATCAACATCAAGCCGGGGAGAGTCGGAGGGTTTCTGTCGTCGATTTCGATTCACAATCTTTGTGCAGACCACGGCATTCCGGTCTGGTGTGGCGGGATGTTGGAGAGCGGTATCGGGAGAGCGCATAATATCGCTCTTGCGTCGTTACCCAACTTCGTGTTGCCGGGCGATCTTTCACCAAGCTCCCGTTATTGGGAACGCGATATCGTGAAGCCCGAATGGACGATGGATGCAAACGGGATGATTGCCGTCCCACACAATAGGGTCGGGATGGGAGTCGAAGTCGATCTGGATCGGGTGGACAACCTTACCGTACGCTCAGAAACTCTCCACGCAAAGTGATGCAGATGATGAATCGCGACCTCAATCTTCGTCTTCCGGATCCGCTTCGGTTACTGTTTTCCGATGAGCTTCAACGCCGGCTCGTCATGCTCCGCCGGGATCTCCATCGCTATCCAGAGCTGTCATTCCAAGAAGAACGAACGGCCTCCCGACTGTACGATGAATTAGCATCGCTTCACCCAGCGAAGCTCGACCGCGTTGCTAAGACGGGTATCGTTGCAAGGTTCTCCGGCAAAAATCCCAAAGCACCGCCCGTTGCCATTCGTGCGGACATCGACGCATTGCCGATTCAGGAAGCGACCGGTTTTGAGTTTGCATCCGTCAACGCCGGTGTGATGCATGCGTGTGGGCATGACGTCCATGCTGCATGGGGCGTTGGTGCGGCTGCATTGATTGCTGCGCAACCTGCAGAAGGCGATGTCCTCGTTGTTTTCCAGCCAGCAGAGGAGGTCGGGAAGGGCGCGTTAGCGATTCTGGAGTCAGGTGTATTGAACGGTGTTGCAGCAATATTCGGTGCCCATGTTGATAGGAAGTTTCCTGTAGGAAAAATCGTAGCTCAAGAGGGTCCCCTCGCCGCATCGACGGACACGTTTGAAATCGAGGTTGTTGGCCGTGGTGCGCACGGCGCTCGCCCGCAAGAAGCCGCCGACCCGATTGTTGCCTCAGCGGCGATTATCACCGCGCTTCAAACGATCGTCTCACGACGACTGAATCCTGCTCGAGCGGGCGTGCTCACGGTCGGCGCCATTCATGCGGGAAGCGCGCCCAACGTTATCCCCGAGCGCGCAAAGCTCATGGGTACTCTCCGCGCCGTTGATGCGGAGACTCGCCAGCTACTCCAGGATGAACTACGCACTGTTGCGGAATCCGTTGCTAGGGCACATCGCGTCAAGGCAGAGGTCTCGTTGGACCATGGCACGCCTCCTATCGTCAATCCACCCGAACCTGTTCAATGGGCACGCGAAGCTATTACTTCTCTCTTGGGCAATGAAGCCATTGTTCGTATGGAGACGTTGAATATGGCAGGAGAGGATTTCGCGTACTACATGGAAAAGATTCCGGGCTGTTTCCTTCGGGTTGGGGCGTGCGAAGAGGGAGGGAAGCACGTTCCATCGCACTCACCGTATTTCTATGCTGCCGAGGAGAGTATTTTTGTCGGAGCAGCGGTATTGGCGGAACTTGCGCGCCTGGCCTCACTCCGCTTAACGTAACTTCTCGTCCATTCTTACGAGAAGTGATGTGGAGCAATTTCTTCGCCTTGACTCTCGCTTCAAGAATGATTAACCTTCTGTAGTCCGTTGCCCGTCAGAACGCCCGTTCTGATTTTCCTCTTTGTAGAAGGAGAGTGTGTCATGAAAAGATCGTTCATCGTTCTCGCCTCCCTCTTTCTCACCATGTTTCTTCATGCCCAAACGACACAAACCCGCGGTATCAAAGTCGTTGAAATGCAGGACGAAAAAGGCCAACGCTTTGTAGCGTACGAGAACAGCTATGCGCTGATTGTCGGCATCAATAAGTATCAAGATCCCAAGATCCCCACGCTCAACTATGCCATCGAAGACGCCAGGGCGATTGCTGAGCTCTTGCAGGATCTCGATTTTCCCAAGGAGAACATTCGGATTATCACGAACGAACAGGCAACGCTCAGCCGCATCAAACAAGAGTTTGCCGATCTGGGAACGAGGACGAAAAAGAACGACCGCCTCCTGTTTTACTGGGCGGGACATGGAGAGACGGAGTCGCTGCCGCGCGGTGGAGAAATGGGATACCTCATCCCGCATGACGGGAAACTGAACTCGATGTATGCCACCTGCTTGAGTATGGATGAGATCAAGCGCCTCTCCGACCGTGTTGCCGCCAAACATGTTCTCCTGCTTGTCGATGCGTGCTATGGCGGTCTTTCGGCGGTTGTAGCCCGGTCGATTCCTCGCGAGACCGAACTTTATCTTCAAAAGGTTACCTCAGCAGACGCGGTGCAGATCATCACCGCGGGAACCAGGGATGAGCAGGTCGTGGAAAGCTCCACCTGGGGCCACAGTGCATTTGCCAAGGCGTTGCTGGATGGTTTCCGGACGCGCTTGGTCGACAAAGACAATAATTCTGTCGTGACTGCTGACGAACTGTACTCCTATCTACAGGCAAAGGTGTTCGAGCTTTCGACCTCCGAGCATCCGAAAGGGCATCGTCCGGTCTTTGCCAGCTTACGTCCGTCGGAAGGCCAATTCGCCTTTGTGGTAGCCATTCCTGAGTACTCGTTGACGTTGAAAGGACTTCCACCGAACAACAGCGTGTACATCGCCGGAAAGAAAGTGTCGGAACATAAGGAATCAATACAGCAGAAGTTGAAGCGGGGAACATACACGGTCGAAGTAGAAGCGCAAGGCTGGGAACGGTTCTCGACGATCATCGACCTCTCGAGCGACCGCGAGTTGAGACCCGAGATGAAAGCGCTATCCGTACTCTATACCCTTGAAACAACTCCCCCGGGAGCTGCAGTGAAGATCGATGGCGTTGATGTAGGGCAGACGCCGATCCGTCGACAACTCGCCATCGGCGAGCACCGTTTTGAGATCTCGAAGCAAGGTTATGAGACGGTAAGCTACTCTGCTACGGTGAACGAGAAGAATGCATATGAGAAACGGGAGCTGAGGGTGGCATTACTCGATATCTCCGTCATCAGTAATCCTCGTGGTGCGCAGGTGTTCTTGAATGACCTTCCGCAGGGCAACACGCCGGCCAACATCCAGGTGCGGCCTGGTTCGCGCTACACGGTTGAAGTGCAGTACGAAGGCAAAAAGCTGTCAACGACCTTCCAACCAGCCGGACAAGGAGCCGTAACAGCTGATTTTAATAGCGGCCTGATACAGTTTACGGGACCGGGAAGCGTCCTCGATGTGAAGAAAGAGGAAGGGCCAAGGACCTTTCTGGCGGCGCCCCCGATTGCACCTCCTCAGCCTGCATATCTTGAAATTGCCGTAGAACCCAAAGATGCTCAAATTATGGTCGATGGCCGAACGGTTAGTCAAACCGAAGGAGTTGCCCGTGTGGAAGTTCAGCCCGGACGACGTGTCGTGAGGGCGGTCAAGTCCGGGTACGATGCTGAAGAAGAAAAGGTCGATATCAAGCCCGGAGAGACGAAGAAGATTCCACTGACTCTCTCTCAAGGGTCGTCCCCGACGTGGTGGTACTATGTTGCCGGCGGGGCGGTACTCGCTGGTGGAGCAGCGTATTTCCTACTGGCAAAGAAGGCTCCGGCAAGCTCAACGACATCGACAACGGATCCCTACGGCAGTCCACCTCCATTTCCCGGAACGCCGTGACGAAGCGATATCGTCAATCCGAGTTTGTGCTCTTTGTGTTGCCTCCCAGACTTCTCCCGGCCATGCTTTGTGCTCAAGTCCATCTTTTATCGTTTAGGAAAGGTCGAGAATGAAACGATTGTTAACCCATATACGATGGGTCTTATTACTAATCGTTGTTTTCACTACGGCAAGTTGGTCTCAAACCTGGATAACCCAAACACCTACTGGATCATCTACAGCGCTCTTTAGTGTGAAAGCTGTTAGTGCTACCGTGGTTTGGGCGTGCGGCTCGGCTGGAACGGTATGGAGAACGACGAATGGCGGAAGCAACTGGTCAAGAGTTCCCATTCCTGCAACAACGTTAAACTGTTATAGTATTGATGCCATCAGTGCAAATATCGCGTGGGTTGTGGCGGTGAATCCTACCGGGAATACCTCCCAGCTCTACAAAACGACCGACGGAGGATTGACCTGGACTTCCAAAGTTTCCTCCACTACTTCTGGAACATTTTATAATGCAGTGCGTTTCTTCGATGCCAACACCGGAGTCTTGACAGGGGACGTCGAAAATGGGTACTTTGTTATCTATACGACGACGGATGGCGGGGAACGATGGGTGCGAACAGCATCGGTTAATATCCCACCACCGGCCTCTACGGGAGAATTTGGATTAACGGATTGCCTCGCGATCAGTGGGAAGAGTGTCTGGTTTGGAACAGGTAATCCTTCAGGCGCGACGGTCTCTACACGCGTGTTCCGTTCAACTGACCAGGGGCTAACATGGAGGGCATCGGGAGTCATCAGTGGGTTAGGGAACGCGATTACTTCACTAGAGTTTGTGAATGAGTCGAATGGCCTGCTGATCGGTGAAAACGGGACCGTCATGCGGACGCGAGATGGCGGTGCAACCTGGACCGATAGCCGTGTGACGGGGCTTAGCTCCGGCTCAGGATTAGAGTTTGCAACGCCGACCTCCGTCTTCGCTGTTGGTACGGGGGGAAGCATTGTTTACCTGTCCACCGACTTTGGCTCGACGTGGAGTTCGCGAGCCCCAACATTTACGGATCCGCTTTTTGGGATCTCGTTTGCGAATTCTTCTACAGGTTGGGCGGTCGGTAGCGTAGGTCAAATTCTCAAATGGAATGGCGGCACTCTCCCCGGCGGAATACTGACAGAGGTAGAACCGAACAATATCGCTAGCCAAGCAATGGCCGTCACGTTGGGTGACTCCGTCAATGCCTCAATCGCCACCGCCAGCGATGTTGATTACTACCGGTTTACGGCGTCAGCCGGTGACACGGTGGAAATCCTCGCCTATGCAACGGGCACCTCGAATGTAGAAATGGCGCTCCAGCTGTACGCCTCGGGAGGAACTGAACTGGCCTACAACGATTACTTTATTACCATCAACGACGCAAGAATTCTCTACGCTCTACCCTCGACGGGCACGTATTACGTCCGGGTCTCGTCTTTCGGCTCGTTGGGAAGCTTTCCGAACTCCCATGCGGTGCGGCCCAGGGTTCTTGGCGAAGAGATCAACAGTACCGGCGCATCAGCTCAAAGCGTTTCCCGCCCGACCTTGTCGTTCGGGCAGGCCGACCCGACAGGGGAATACAGAATTCGCATGAAGAGGTTCACGGCGACAGCTCCATATGCATTCACGGCGGGAGTCGGCAATCTCTACTCCACAACGGGCTGGGCGTACGGCTACGTCTTCCCGAATGGTCTTCCCACAACCGTCACGGTGCATTACGGAACGACGACAAGCTATGGCCAAAGCGCATCTGCGGGAACCGTAAGCGGGTTGGATCCTACCTATCCCTTTGCCCCACTCACAGGTCTTTCTCCGGGTACCACATACAATTATCGGATTGTCGCTACAAACGCGCGTGGACAATTTATCAGCGGCAACGATACGTTTGTGACTCCCCCAGCGCCGGTGGGGTGGTCGGTCCAGGCAAGTCCGACGACAGAAACCTTGTGGGGCGTGCATTCGGCGAGTGCAACGGTTAGCACCGCAGTGGGGGATAATGGAACGATCCTGAGAACAACCAACGCTGGAGTGAGCTGGGTCCAACAAACGAGCAATACCAACGAGACCCTTCGTTCGGTCGCCTTTGTCAGCACGTCAACGGGTATTGCCGTCGGTACGGGTGGCACGATTCTCCGGACTGCCGACGGTGGCGCAAACTGGACGTCGATTGTTTCAGGTACAACGAATTTCCTTCGCGGTGTCTCGTTTTCCACAACGGCCGTTGCCGTCGCAGTAGGAAGCAACGGGACCATTCTTCGCTCAACCAATGGCGGTCTGACCTGGGTTTCACAAACGAGTGGCACGACGTCAGCTTTGCGGGGTGTCGTATTTGTCGATGCGAATGCCGGATGGGCTGTTGGTGGAGCAGGCATCATTCTGAAAACAACCGATGGCGGGACCACCTGGACAACGCAAACCAGCAACACAACAAACTCCCTCATTGGCGTTTCTTTTGTCGACGCGAATAATGGAGTTGCCGTCGGCGAAAATGGGACAATTCTCCGAACGACAAATGGCGGCACAACTTGGTCGCTCCAGAACAGCGGAACTTCGGAAACACTCTGGGCAGTGCGCTTCGCTGACGCGAATAATGGCGTGATCGGAGGTGGCAACGGACTTATCTTGCGGACGACGAACGGTGGATCGACCTGGACGGTCCAAGCTACCGGAACATATAACACGGTTCTCGGTATTTCGGTTAGTGGTACTGCAGTCACAGCTGTGGGGGAGTACGGCATGATCCTGCGCTCCGCGTCGGCGAGTACACCAACGATCACCGTCTCAACGTCGAGCATTTCGTTCGGGAGCGTGATTGTGGGCTCCAGTAGTCAACAGACGTTTACCGTCACGTGTCCTTCAACGTCGCCCGCTTCCTTAAGTGTTACCAACATCGCAAGCAGTAATACGGCTTTCACGGTTTCTCCAACGAACTTCACGCTCGCGGCAGGAGGCTCGCAGACCGTTACGGTCACATTTTCTCCAACGAGCGGTGGCGCTCATTCAGCAACAATTACGCTGACGCACAACGCTTCAGGTGGCTCATCGACAGTAACGGCAACCGGGACAGGCGAGGCGAGGTCAAGCGGCATCAGCACCTCTACAGGGCGATTTTCGGCGGGTATTCCTGCTTCCGCATGGGTGCTGATGAGTGTGCCGTACACACTGGACAATCCTTCAGCTACGGTGCTCGCCAGTCAACTGACAGGCTCGAACGCATGGAAAATGTACGCCTACGTGGCAGGGAACTATCAGGACATCAGCAGTGCCTCGGATGCGTTTCAGCTCGGCCGTGGGTTCTGGTTCAAGACAGTGGCACGCAGCTCGGCCTTTAACTTGAGCTTTGGCGCAGGTTCTCTGGTGACAGGCACAAGCTATCAGATTACCGTCCCAACAGGCTGGACGCTTGTCGGTCCGCCGTTCTACAATAACGAGGCAACGTGGAGCCCGGTAAACACCACTGCAGGGTCGTCCGGTATTCGCGTTTGGAAATACGCGCATGAGTCGAACAGCTGGCAGGGGCCTTTAAACCCCACGGTTGAACGGATGAAGCCCTTTGGCGGTTACGCCGTCTACAATCAAACCGGATCGGCTCAGACATTCACATTTACCCGGGGACCAACGACAATCGGCAGCGTCCGTGAGTGGAACGAAGGCGACGGTTGGTACGCCCTCATCAAAGTTGGCACTGCCTCGCTGCGCGTAGGAAGCCATCGGCTCGCGAAGATGGATGGCGATTTCTATGACTATCCCTCGCCTCCTGCTCCGCCCGAAGCGGCGGTTGAAAGCCCATCGCTGGACGGAAGGCTCTGGAGCGATATTCGATCCTCGGATTATAGCGGCGTGATGAAGTGGCGAATTCTGGTCCAACCCGGCGCAGCAAACTCGCTTGTGTCAGAAGAATTATTTGGACTCCCATCCGGCTGGAAGCTCGTTGCAACAGGAATTCCGAATGCGGGGGTTGTTGAGCTCGAACCCGGCAGACAAGTTCCCCTGCCTCAACTCTCGACATCCTATGCGATTACCCTTGTGGCCGGACGGCGCGATGAGGTGGAGCATGAGACAGTTCCCGCTTCGTTCTCGCTCGGTCAAAACTACCCCAATCCCTTCAACCCAAGTACGAGCATCAGCTATCAACTCTCTGCTCCGAGCGATGTCACGCTGGTCATTTACAACGTCATCGGAAAAGAAGTGGCCACGCTTGTCCAGACCTTTCAGCAGCCGGGAGCGTATGAAGTGCGATGGGATGGGAAAGACGCGGCGGGTGAGCTGATGCCTTCCGGTATCTATTTCTACACCTTGCGTGCGGGACAGTTTACAGCAACCAAGAAAATGCTCTTCGTTCGCTGAGCGCTGGCAAGTTGCCTTTTGAGCGAAAAATCCCGATTCTCTAACAGCATTGAGAATCGGGATTTTGCTTTTCTGAGAGGTTATGTCGATCGAACAGGACTTCATGAGGCGGGCGATTGAGCTTGCGGTAGAGAACGTCCATAATGGCGGTGGGCCATTTGCGGCACTCATTGTAAAGGATGGCAAGATTATCGCCACGGGAGTCAATCGCGTCACTGCGACGAACGATCCGACCGCCCATGCCGAGATTGTCGCCATTCGAGCCGCGTGCCGGGCGATCAACAGCTTTCAACTCGACGGCTGCGAGCTCTATACCACCTGTGAACCCTGTCCGATGTGCATGGGAGCTATTTATTGGGCGAGACCGAGGAAGGTCTATTATGCTAGCTCACGCTTCGATGCAGCTGATGCAGGCTTTGACGATTCGATGATTTACAGCGAACTGAACCGGCCTCACCAGGAGCGCAAGATCCCGACCCAACAATTACTCCGAGACGAGGCACTTGTTGCTTTTCGTGAATGGGAAAAGAAAGCTGATAAGATACCATACTGACCAGGACGAATTCCATGAGTACGACAATGACATCACAAGAAATCTCTGAACTCACAGCTCGGTACACCTACGGTACGTGGCGATTCCAAAAGGGATGGAAGCCGCTCCACGTCGCCGATGCCGAAGGGTGCTACTTCATCGACGGTTCAGGTAAACGTTACCTCGATTTCTCTGCTCAGCTTATGTGTGTCACCCTTGGACACAAGAACCAAGCGGTCATTAAGGCCATTGAGGAGCAGGCGCGTAAACTTCCGTACATCGGCCCAGCGTATGCGACTGACGTCCGCGCCGAGTTAAGCACGATGCTGCTCGATGTCTTGCCGAAAGGGCTGGAGAAATTTTTCTTCACCACCTCCGGTACCGAGGCGAATGAAGCAGCGTTTAAGATTGCTAGGATGGTAACGGGGAAAACAAAAATCATTGCGCGCTATCGCTCGTATCACGGCTCGACGATGGGCTCGATTGCGGCAACGGGCGACCCTCGACGGTGGGCGATGGAACCGGCGGGGAAGATTCCCGGCGTCATCTTCGCTCCGGAGGTGAACTGTTACGACTGTCCGATTAAGCATCATTATCCTGAGTGTGGCATCGCGTGCGTCGAGTATATCGAGCATATGATTAAGAACGAGAGCGACGTGGCTGCCGTTGTCGTTGAGCCGGTCGTGGGAACGAACGGCGTGCTCGTCCCGCCGAAGGAGTATATGCCCCGCTTGCGGCAGATTTGCGACGCCCACAACGTCTTACTGATTGATGATGAAGTCATGAGTGGATGGGGTCGTACCGGCAAATGGTTTGCGGTGGACCACTGGGGCGTGCAACCGGATATTCTTGTGACCGCCAAGGGTATTACGACGGCATACGTCCCGTTGGGACTCTGTGCCACAACAGCAAAAATTGCCAGCTATTTTGATGATCATTACTTTTCGCACGGCCATACCTATGAGGCTCATCCCTTGACGCTGGCTCCGGCCATTGCAGCGATTCACGAGATGAAGCGGCTCAAGCTCGTTGACCGTGCAGCGGAGATGGAGGACTACTTTCGAAAGAAACTGAACGAGTTGAAGGAGAAACATCCTTCGGTGGGGGATGTGCGAGGCATCGGCATGTTCTGGGCGGTCGAGTTGGTGAAAAATCGAAAGACGAAGAAATACTTCAATACGATGGCGGACAAGGTCAATGGCGTGCCGACGATGGTCGATAAGATTGCTGCGGAGTTGCTGAAGAAAGGCGTCTTCCTTGTTGCCTGGGTTAGCCACTTCGTGATCGCCCCTCCGCTGATTATCACCAAGGAGGAGATCGATGCCGGTGTGAAGGCGCTCGACGAAGCGTTGGTATTGGCAGATAACGAGGTTGAGCAGTAACCATCTTACTTGTCCTGGAACCACACATGCGGCCGATTCTAAAACGAGTTTCGATATTCAGTCTTCTCCTTCTCTGTGCAGCCGCAACGCTGTACAGTCAGATTCCTGAGCGTGTTGGCCCCCATGTTGGACTCAACTTTGCCAACGCGGCTCGCAGCGGTTTTCCGGAGAACGTCTCATTTACCAACAAAGTGCGGACAGGTATTGTGGCGGGTGTGGTTGTGGAATGGACGCTGAGTGATTTTTTCCTTCTGCAATGCGAGCCGCTCTACGTGCAAAAAGGGGCAAATGTAACGGAAACGTTCTACTTTGCCGAGGAAGCATTCTCTTTCCAAGCTGAGGCAAAGTTCAACTACGTGGCTTTACCCGTTCTCGTCAAATTCAGAATTCCCGCTCCAGGCATTAAACCGTACCTCCTCACCGGCCCGAACCTCGGCTACCGAATGTCGGCCGAGGTCGAGACAGGCGGGCAGGTACGTAACTACAAGGATCGCACCGAGGCCATCGATGTTGCCTGGGATTTCGGTGGCGGTGTTGAACAAGACATCGGACCGTTTATCTCGCTGCTGATGGACTTCCGCTTTTCCTACGGATTTATCAACGTGATCAAACAGCAATCTCCGACCGATGCGACTACCTGGAGGTCGAGAGATTTCAAGTTCGCTGCCACGATTCTCTTCGGTCTCTGAAAAACATGGGATGGATATCTTCCCTCAATCCCCACCTGCTGATCCAACTCGCCGAGAGCTTCTCCCCACATTTCTTCTCGAAGTCGGTTTCTACGGTTTGCTCACCTACGTTTTGATTTACGCAGCAGACTACTGGTGGGATAGGGTTGTCGAGAGAAATTTTCTTGCAGGATCCATTGTGTTCGTTCTCAACACGTTCTTGCTGTACATGCATGAAGGAGGGCATTTGTTGTTTAGTATGTTCGGTCGTACCCTCCATGCGTTCGGCGGTTCGTTCTGGCAGGTGATGTTGCCGTTCCTCATGTTTGTGTTTGCCGTGCGCGAGCGTTCCCGCATTGCTCCGTTTCCACTGTACTATTCCGGGTTTAGCCTGATGGATGTGAGCGTCTATGTGCGAGATGCACCGTATCGGAGGTTGCCGCTTTTGGGCGGGGATAAGAACATGCATGACTGGTGGAACATCCTGCGCACATGGGATCTGCTCTACGAAGCAGAGACGATTGCCGACATTCTCTATTTCCTCGGGTTGTTTATCAGTGTGGCGGCGTTGATAGCCGGCTTTGTTCTGGCGTTCAAAGCCTTTTTCGTCCCAACGATTCCGGCGAGTACGATGTTCCAGAAGACGCTGGAGAAAATCATGCAGAAAAGGACGAGATAACGTCAACCTCTTTCGTGCTTTTCCCTACATTTCTGAAGAACGCAGAGTTGCCTACCATGTTCTATCTGCATTCCGTTGCCGGTCCCGGCTGTGATTGAATGTCTTGCTTGTTCCTGTAGCCTTTTCTACATTATGTCCATCAGATGGCTTCGAGTAGCAAGCCATCTTTTTTCTGCGTTACTCATCCGTTGTTGTCTGGAAATCCTATGAAGCCGCTATTTAGTAAAAAGCTCATCCTTGCTTTTAGCGCAGCGCTCGCAATTTTCCTATTGATTTTTTACCTCGGCTACCTGAATACACAAAAGTTGATCCAGGCTCAAACTCAAGTCGAACGTTCCCACAGCATCATTGACCACCTCAAAAATATCCTGACGCACGTAACGAGCGCTGAAACAGGCCAACGTGGCTATCTGATAACCGGTCGCAAGGAATACTTGATGCCGTACCTGGAATCCAGGCGAGCAATCGAGTCGGAGATGCTTCAACTCCTCGCTTTGGTGGATGAGCATGCGGTACAACGGGAACGAGCAGTACGGCTTGATTCGCTAATACAGGAACGGATGGAAAGATTGCAACGCACCATTGAGGTCAGAGAGAAACTCGGTTTCGAGGCTGCCCGGCAAGTTGTTCAGACTAACATTGGTAAGCAGGCGATGGATGAGATTCGTTTCCTCATCGGGACGATGGAAAGTGAGGAACGGACCTTACTCTTAGAACGGGAACTGGTGGTGCTGGGAAACGCCGAGCGCATCTATGCGATTGCCTCCATTGGCGGTGTGTTTGCACTTCTGGTGATTCTTGCGGCGATCCTAGTTCTCTACCTCGATGTCCGCGAGTACCAACGTACCGTGGAGCTTCTCCGAGCAAGTGAAGAGCGCTATGACTTAGCCGTCCACGGCTCCAATGCTGGCATGTGGGATTGGAATATCAAGACCAATGACGTGTATTATTCACCTCGTTGGAAATCCATGCTTGGTTATGAAGACCACGAGATCATGAACCGGTACGAGGAATGGGAAAAGCTGTTGCATCCGGAAGATAAAGAACGGGTTATTGCTGCAGTACGTGAATACCTCGAAGGGAAATCTCCGGAGTTTGAATTGGAATATCGGCTTCGTCAGAAAGACGGTACGTATCGCTGGGTTCTTGCTCGCGGGGTTTGCCTTCGTGATGAGCAGGGCAGGCCGTACCGCATGGCCGGCTCGCACATCGACGTTCACGCCAGAAAACAGCTTGAACAGGATCTCCGCGAAAGCGAGAAACGGTACAGACAACTCGTCGAAGTGGCGAGCGATATCTTCTACCGTGCCGATACACAGGGGTACTTCACCTACGCAAATCTTGTCGGTTTACGCGTCGTCGGCTACTCGGAGGAAGAATTAAAGAAAATGCGATACGTAGACTTGATCCGCCCTGACTACCGGAGGGAAGCAGAACGGTTCTATGCCCTCCAGTACGCTCGAAAAACTCCTAACACCTATTTCGAGTTTCCGATCATTGTGAAAGATGGGCGAGAAATCTGGCTCGGTCAGAATGTGCAGTTGTTAGAAGAGCGTGGGGAAATCGTTGGCTTCCAGGCTACCGCACGAGACATCACAGAAAAGAGACGGGCAGAAGAAGAGCTTCGTGTCGCGAAGCAGCGGGCAGAAGAGGCAACGAAGGCCAAGAGTGAGTTCCTTGCCAATATGAGCCATGAAATCCGTACGCCGATGAACGGCATTATCGGAATGACGGACCTGCTCCTCGACACCGAGTTGTCCAAGCAGCAGCGCGAATATCTCGAAATGGTGAAAAGCTCCGCCGACTCTCTGCTGCGCATTATTAACGATATTCTCGACTTCTCGAAGATTGAGGCGGGCAAGTTTGACCTCGATCATGCTCCATTTCGACTGCGCGAGAGCCTCGGAACCACCATGAAAATGCTCGCCCTCCGAGCCGAAAAGAAGGGGTTGGAGGTGGCACTCCGGATACAACCCGACGTACCAGATAGCCTTATCGGTGATCTGGGCCGACTCCAACAAGTGCTCATTAACCTTGTTGGTAATGCGATTAAATTCACGGAAAAAGGAGAGGTTGTTGTCACGGTTTCCGTCGAGGAACGGCGAGGTCAGGAGGTGATGCTTCACTTTGCCGTACGTGATACGGGTATCGGAATTCCAAAAGAGAAACAGCAGCTCATTTTCGAGGCGTTCACGCAAGCGGATGCTTCGACAACACGACACTACGGCGGAACAGGGCTTGGCTTGTCCATCTCTGCCGGTATCATTTCCTTGATGAAGGGGCGCATCTGGGTCGAGAGCAAACCGGGTCTCGGAAGTACGTTCCATGCAACGGCACTGTTTGGCGTCGGACAGGAAGGGGAGTGGCAGGATACCGTTCACCTGAAGAACAAAACAGTGCTTGTGGTCGATGATCATGAGACGAACCGGCTGATTCTGAAGGAGATGCTCTCGCAATGGGGCATGAACGTGACAGCGGTCGACGACGGAAAAGCCGCTCTCGAAGCCGTTCGTCAACGTAGCGGTGGGAGCAACGGCTACGACCTCATCATCCTCGATGCGAACATGCCAGAGATGAATGGGTTTGATGTTGCGGAAGAGATTCACCGCCTGCCGGGTCTGAAGAACCAGATCGTATTGATGCTTTCCTCCACGGCGCATCCGGAAGAAGTGGAGCGGTGCCGGAAGATCGGGCGTTGTTCCTATATTACCAAGCCGGTGAGCCAGTCCAGCTTACTCAATGCGATGATGGACGCTCTGCATCCCGGCATGAGAGGCGGCGGTTTGCCGACGTACGTCGAGCAAAAGACGACGGGGTTAAAGATTCTCCTCGCGGAGGATAACGAAGTCAATCGTCTCGTTGCCACGGCAATCCTCCAGAAGAAAGGGCACGAGGTCGTGCACGCGGAGAATGGTACACAAGCCCTGGAAGCAGTACGACAACGCCGTTTTGATCTGATTTTGATGGACGTTCAGATGCCAGACATGGATGGCTTACAGGCGACTGCTGCCATCCGTGCATGGGAACAATCGATCGGACGGCATACGCCGATCGTAGCCATGACCGCCCACGCGATGAAAGGCGACCGCGAGCGTTTCCTCGCCGCGGGGATGGATGACTACATCGCCAAACCGATTAACAGTCAGGAACTTCTCGCGATTCTTTCCAGAGTCGCCGCGCGAGCACCTCATGCCGTGGAACAATCTCCACCCGAGGTTCAAAAATCGACCGTTCTCTTTGACCGAAGGCGTACGATGCAGATTTTAGGGGACTCGCAGGAGCTCTTTGCCGAGTTTGTCAGGATTTTTCTGGCGAAGTACGAGGGATATCTTCAAGAGATTCACCGAGCGATTGAGGATGGCGATTGGCCTCGCTTGGAATGGGCAGTACACACGCTGTTGGGATCGTCTGTCTATTTTACAACGCGTGATCATCTTGCTCCACTTCAGGACCTTGAGATTTGTGTCAGGGAGCGGAAGCAGATGAATTTAGACGGGTTATATCGTCAGGTTAAGCAAGTGGTGGACAAGCTCGCTGAAGAGATTCGCCGCGACGCAAACACAGGACCTTGATTGATGAGTCCAGAGGGCTTTCTCACTGATCGAGCGTTCTTTTGCACCCTTACGTGATTCACCATCCCACGAGGACGCTCAGTTCATTCACCAGTCGGAGCAAGCCAAGGGGGTACCATGAACACACACGATTCCATCCTACCACCGATTTCGAATATCCTCGATCGCATCTCCGATGGCATCGTTGTCTTCGATCGAGAGATGAACTATACGTTCGTGAACAAGAGAGCCGGAGAGTTGCTTGGCCGCAAGCCGGAAGAATTGATCAGCAAAAACTATTGGAAGGAATACCCCGAAGCTAAAGGCACTCCCTTCGCCAACGCATACTTGAAGGCGCTCGAGACGCAACAGCCAATCATCTTCGAGGATTACTACCAACCGTGGAATCGCTGGTTCGAGAACCGCATTCACCCTTCTGAGGAAGGACTTATCATCTTTTTCACGGAAATCACCGAGAGGAAACAGAGAGAACAGATGCTTCTCGAACGCGAACGCCAGTTTTCCGCACTCATCAATAACCTCCCGGGCGCAGTGTTCCGCGTCCGCAACGACCCCAACTACACCGTGGAATACGTCAGCGACCAGATTGCGGAACTGACAGGTTATCCCGCCGATGATTTCCGGGAGAACAGGCGCAACTTCCGTGACCTGATGCACCCAGACGACCGGGAATGGGTTTGGAATGAAATCCAGAAAGCACTCAAAGAACATCGTCCCTACGAAGTCACCTACCGATTCATTGATGCTTATGGCAAGGTGAGATGGAATTGGGAGCGAGGAATGGGAATCTTCGATGCGAAGGGTGAATTACAAGCGGTCGAAGGGTTTGTTCAGGACATCACCGAGCGCAAACGGGCAGAGGAGACGGTAAAAGAAAGCGAAGCGCGTTGGCAGTCGTACGTAAGCAATGCACCAAATATTATCCTTACTGTGGATAGAGATTACAAAATAACATTCATGAACTATACACTACCCGGTTACTCGCTCGAAGATGTATTGGGTGTAAGCATGTTTGATTTTCTTCCAGCGGAATCAAAAGAGATTGCAAAACGAGCACTTGACAAAGTGTTTGACACGGGAGAACGACAAGTCTATGAAGTACTCAGTCACGGAATACATGGCAATCCAGCGTGGTACTCAACCAGCGTGGGGCCGATTAAGAAGGATGACAAAGTGGTTTCAGCAATACTTGTCGCCACCGACATCACCGAGCGGAAGCAGGCGGAGGAGAAGTTGCATGAAAGTGAAGTGCGTTTTCGCTCGCTGATCACGAATAGCGCAGACGGGATTGTGTTGTTCAAAAAAAATGGAGTGATCTCCTTCGCAAGTCCATCGACGGAAAAAATCTTGGGCTATTCGAGCGATGAATCAGTCGGTCGGAGCGTTTTTGAACTCATCCATCCGAAGGACCAAGTGAGCGTGAAGCGGAAACTGCTCGAATTGCTGCGTCACCCGGAAACGCCTGTTCAGATTGAAGTGCGCCTGCGACACAAAAACGGCTCCTGGCGCTATCTGGAGGGAACGCTGACGAATCTCATTCACGTGCCATCTGTTAAGGCGATCGTCAACAACTTTCGGGATATCACCGACCGCAAGCGGGCAGAGGAGACACTCCGTAGAAGTGAAGAAAAATTCTCTGTCATCTTCAGAAAAGCTCCCTATGCGGCCGCACTTGTGAACGTTTCCGACAGAGTAATCGAAGACGTCAATGAAGAACACGAAAGGTTATTCGAACTATCACGGGAAGAGCTTATTGGCAAAACGCCAGAAATGCTGGACATGGTTATTGAGGCAGAACAACGAAAACGAATTGCAACCCTGATACGTGAACACGGATTTGTTACTAACGAGCAGCTCACCCTACAGTTACGGTCGGGCGCAAAGATTGACATTCTGCTCAGCGCTAACTTGGTGCATATTGGCGGAAAGGCTTATCTCTTGACGGTTACTAAGGATAT
>DATLYT010000113.1:0-40940 GCA_035574455.1 Bacteroidota bacterium | reverse complement strand
GCATGGTCGCCCCACTCGTAATTGCCAAGAAAATTGATACGCGACGCCGTGCGTGGGCGATGCTCCATTTCAAACGCGTACGGGTCGGCTTTATCCAGCAATTGGCCATTTTGTGTTTTTATCTGAAACTTGTAGAGAGATCCTTCATGGAGATCGGGAATGAAAATCTCCCACACTCCGGATCCGCCTAACACGCGCATCGCGTGTCGGCGTGGGTCCCAGTTGTTAAAATCACCCACGACGCTGACACTGCGAGCGTTCGGAGCCCAGACGGCAAATTGGACACCCTTGACACCGTTGACTTCCATCGGGTGGGCGCCGAGCTTTTCGTAGATGCGATGATGATCGCCCGCGTTAAACAGGTAGAGGTCGAAATCCGTCAACGTGGGAAGGAAGGAGTATGGATCATGGATAATTTCCGCTTCACCGGTTGCCGACTTCTTTTTCAACTGATACGGCAGGACGTCGTACCAGTCGAAGATGAGCGATTCAAAAAAGCCGTGATCGTCGATCTTTTGCATCTGGAACTCCCGCCGACCGTTGCGGTCCTCGACAACCATGGCTTCACTTGCATCCGGCAAAAACGCGCGAACGGCAACAACGTTCTTTCCATCGATGTTGACCACATGGGCCCCAAGCACCTGAAAGGGATCGTGGTGATCAACAGTGATGATCCGTCGAATCTCCTCGTATGGAACCGTGCTCTTCATGTGCGGCGGTAGAGCTTACGAGATACAATGTACCGTTCTACTTCGGCCGAAACAAGGTACCGAATAGAGCTTTTCGTTCTCACAAGCTGTCGGATGGCGGATGATGAAATATCGAACAGCATCCCCCGCAAGAAATGAATTCTTGCCTTACGAAGCTGTGACGGGCGTTGCATTCGACGTTGGCCTCGTGGGTAGACGATCAGTTGTGTAAGCTCGAGGAGTTCGCGATACGATTTCCACGTATGAAATTCGAGAAGATTATCACTTCCAAGAATGAGGTAAATCTCGGCACCGGGATAGTTCCGACGCATCTCCTTTACCGTGTCAATGGTGTACGAAATACCCTTTCGCTTCAGCTCCACATCGGAAACAGCAAATCCGGCATTTCCCCGCACAGCAAGTTGAACCATCTTCAGACGATCGGAAGGAGTGGCCGATGCGCGCCCCCGTTTATGCGGCGGAAGGTACGCGGGGACGAAGAACACACGGTCGAGCTGAAGTTGCACACGCGCTCTCTCCGCAATAATCAGGTGTCCAATGTGTGGAGGGTCGAATGTGCCGCCAAAAATGCCGATACGCCGTGGAGTCAATTGACGTTCCTGAGTTATGTTCGATTTAACAGTTTTTCGTAAACCTGAGCTGTTTTTCTCGCCGCTTCCTCCCATGTAAAGCCAGCCACCCGACTCCTACCACGTTCAATGAGCTTCTTCCTTACCTCAGAATCAACAAGAACGCTTTCTAGTGAGGAGGCAAAGGCTTCGTCGTTCTCTGCTTCAACGATCAATGCGGCGTCGCCTACGATCTCCGGAAGCGAACCCCGGTCCGACACGACAACCGGAGTTTCACATGCCATCGCTTCCAGTGCCGGAAAACCAAACCCTTCATACAACGAGGGTAAAACTACGACGCTGGCGAGATTGTATAGCTCTACCAGCTCATCGTCTTGCAACATACCCAAATCCTTAATGCACTGTTCGATTCCAAGCCGTTGTGCCTCTTGAGCTAGCTCACGGACCTCAAAGAGTCGTTTTCCTGCAAAGACGAGTTGTAGCCCCTTTTCTTTTTCCAGAAGAATACGAAAGGCGCGAAGCAACACAGGGATGTTCTTGTGTCGGCCAAGTCCACCGACATAGAGGACAAACGGCTTCTCCAGTGCGTAGCGTTTTTTGAACTGCTGCAGAGCCTCTGACGGCTCCAGCCGTCGAAAGTGTTTGCCGATTCCGTTGTACACAACATGGACTTTCTCTTCTCGAACATCAAATTGTTCGACGATGTCCTGTTTCGTCCGTTCCGAGACCGCAATCACAGCTCCCGAATTCTTCACCGCGTGCCGCATCATGAACCACGCATAGGCACGAGCGCCTGCCGAAAAATACTCAGGGAACTTCAGGTGAATGAGGTCGTGGATCGTCACCACACTTTTACCCGACAAACCGGCGGGCAGTGTGTAATGTGGCTCATGAAAAAGGTCGACTCGTTCTCGGCGAACTGTCCCCGCATAGAAAAGCCACTCGCGCAGCGTGTACTTACCAACGTTCGCAACGACCTTTTCCATCCTCTCGCTCGATGGAATGCGTCCGTTATCGTCTTGGGATACAAACAGGACGAAGTAATGCTTCGGCAACCCGTCGTGCAACGCACAAGTCAATTGCCGGATGTACGTCCCGATACCGAAATCGAAATATTTGCGTGCGTCAATGCCGATGCGTGCCATGTGCAACAAACGTAATATAGGGAGAGTCGCTCCGAAACTCAAGGAATGGCTTGAAAAGGCAGCACTTTTTGCGTACCATTGCACAGCGATTAACTAACGTCTCTCTGCCCTTGCCTGAATCGACATCTCAACAAACCATCTCCACCGGCTCTGTCGCTCGTAATTCACTTTTGCTGTTCGGATTCCATCTCCTCACAAAGCTCTTGGCGCTGGTCTCGTCCGTTTTACTCGCCAATGCACTCGGGTCGGAGCTTTTCGGCGCGTATAGCTATGCCTTTGCGTTGACCTCTGTCTTTCTTCCGTTAGCGGATATCGGTATGGATATGTATCTGCTGCGTGAGCTTCCCAGAGGAA
Source organism: Bacteroidota bacterium (assembly GCA_035574455.1). Lineage (GTDB taxonomy): Bacteria > Bacteroidota > Ignavibacteria > UBA10030 > UBA10030 > DATLYT01. The sequence continues at coordinate 38,162 of DATLYT010000113.1, read as the reverse complement.
GAGAGCAGATCCTCGCATCATCCTTGCCACCGATACTCGTTGCGAAGGTTGTCCTCGCGGGCATGGTACTGAGTCTCATGACGCTGACGGGTGGAGTTCTGGAATCATTCGGATCGTCGAAATTCTACCTGATTATGTTCGCGGGAGCAATAACACTCTTGAGGGCATTCTGGACCACCTTTGGCTACGTGCTTCGTTCCTACAATGCCGTCAGCTCCGAGGTAGCACTTCAGGGTCTTGTCCGCTTTGCAGAGTTCGTTGCTATCATCTTCTGGCTCTTCTTCAGCACTGACCTTCTACGATTGTTGGGGCTGTTGACTATGATCAATGGGCTTGGAGTTATCTTGACCTATGTGTTCATCAAACAAAAGTATCCGATCCGGTTTTTTGTGCAGACGAGGACAGCTCTAAAGCCGATTCTTCGAGGGAGCCTTCCATTCGCTCTTACCACGGTCTTCACGGCAATCTACTTTAATTTTGATACCGTGCTCGTGGCAAAGCTGGTCAATGACCAGGCGGCAGGAATTTATCGAGCGGCGTATAATATGATTCTCCCGCTGATGATGGTGACGGCAGCAATAAGCGGAGCAGTATTTCCATTTGTCAGCCAGCATGCACCCACACGCCAGGAAGAGGTTATTCGCGTGATACGAAAGAGTACACAGTACCTACTCATGGTGGGACTTCCACTTGCGTTGATGACAACGATGACCGCTGACCGTTTGATCGCGTTAGTTTTTAAACCAGAGTTTGCCGAAGCTTCGACCAGTCTCGCGATTCTCATCTGGTTTATCCCCGTTGTTTACCTCACCAACCTCTTCGGCTACGTGTTGGGAGCAGCGGATGAGCAACCGTACGTTCTCCGTGTCTCGGCGTTGAATCTTGCCTTCAACATTACTGCCAATATCATTCTCATTCCCCTGTTCGCTCAAATCGGCGCGGCTATCACCACCGTGTTGACGGAGTTGCTGGGCTTTGTCTTGCTTTCTCTACGGATTTATCGGCGTTTTGGAAGTGTGTTCTCGCTGGTTCTCGTTCTCAAAATCTTCGTTGCGAGTGCCCTTCCCCTTTTGCTCGTCGGCACTGACCTGCCAACTCTCGTCCTTCTCCCAATTATGGTCATGTTGTATGCGGTGTTCCTCTTTACCTTCAAGGCGCTGTCGTTCCAAGAAATCCGTTCACTCCTTCTGATCACTCGAGGTGCTCGTGAAACTGTCTGAATTTCATCCCAACCGATTCGTCGCTCCTCGTCCCGTTACCCGCATGATGCAGCAACGATTTGTTCACTATTTCCCACCCAAGGGAACGGTCCTCGACATCGGCTGTGGGGAAGGTGTGTTTCTCGACTTACTACGGGAGTCTGGCCGCACAGGAATAGGAGTTGAACACACGAAAGAATTTGTTCAACAATGCCGTGCGAATGGCCATACAGTTTTTGAGCAAGATGTCTTTCGGTTTCTCCGGTCGCGAAAGAACCGCTTCGATGGCATCTTTGCAAGCCATCTCATCGAGCATTTTGAGACCCGTGATGGATTGCACCTTCTCCAATTGGCCTACGATGCTTTGCGAGAACGTGGCGTGTTGATCATCGTGACTCCGACATTTCGCGATATTCTGGTAAGCGGCGAACGGTTTTGGCTGGATATTTCGCACGTCCGCCCGTACCCTCTCCCTCTTCTGCACGAATTATTCACACACCTGGGCCTTGAGATCGTCGATGAAGGGTACGAGCCTTCGACGAAAGCGTGGCGACAATTCCGACGACTGCGTAGCTATCTGTATTACGTACTCGCGAAGCTTCGCTTCGGGAGATACTATGACGTTGGCGATACGTTTATTGTCGGAAGAAAGATCGTTGGAGATCGTTAATGCGCATCGCCATAGACGGTCGTACGATTACGAAAAGCAAAAGCGGTGTGGGAATGTATGCCTTGCGAACGGTGGAATCTTTGCTCCGCATCGATCCGCAGAACGAATACCATCTCTTCTTAGTCGAGGAAAACGAAAGGCTCGTAGCACCAAACCTGAAGAAAATCCTCATTCCCGGATATGATCGCATGGGAAGAAACCGTTGGTGGGAGAATGTCTGGCTCCCCTCTTATCTCCGCACACATGCTATCGACCTCTTTTTCTCGCCCGCCTATGCACTCCCGATGTTACCGCGCATACAGCCTTTCATCCCGTTCGTCGAGCCTCTGAAATCCAAACTCATCGTCACGATTCACGATGTGATTGGCTTCGTGATGCCTGAGACGTTTACCTGGAAAATGAGGCTCTGGCTTCGTGTTTTTGTGAACAATGCCGCTCACGTCGCACACCATATCATCACCATCTCGCAGACGACGAAAAACGATTTTGTGCGTTACACCGGATGCCCACCTGAGAAGGTCAGCGTAATCTACAATTCGATCGATGAGCGGTTCCACCCGATTGACGATGTTCGCGAACGCCAGAGAGTTCAGAAAAAATATAATCTGCCGGACACGTTTATTCTTTACGTTGGGAATATCGAGCCAAGAAAAAATCTTCCCCTCTTAGGCCATGCTCATTCTCTTCTTCCTGAACAGCTACAACAACAATATCCGTTAGTCATTGCCGGTGGGTTGGGATGGAAAACAGAGCCGATCCTGAAATCTCTCATGGAATACCATCAGACCGGCAAGATTATTTTTCCGGGATACATCGAAGACGAGGATTTGCCGACGCTTTACAACCTCGCCTCGCTTTTCGCCTATCCCTCGCTCTACGAAGGTTTTGGCTATCCCGTCCTTGAAGCGATGGCGTGCGGTGTCCCCGTAATCACCTCAAACCGAGCATCACTGCCGGAGGTCGCTGGCGATGCAGCTATTCTGGTTGATCCTCAAGATGCGCGTGCGATGGCACGCGAAATGGAGCGAACGCTACGGGATGGGAAGCTTCGGAAGGAACTTCAGCAGAAAGGACTTGAGCGCGCCGCTCATTTTTCTTGGGAGCGAAATGCCAGAGAAACACTCGAACTGTTCAGGAAGGTCGTGGAAGAGTAGAGATAACTCTATTGTTTCTTTTTTGTTTTCATCACCGTCGCTAAATCTTTATCTCCTCTCCCGGAAAGATTCACAATCGTCACGTCCCCTTTCTTACCCCGATGATTCATCACATACGCAAGGGCATGAGCAGATTCCAATGCAGGGATAATCCCCTCCAACCTGGTAAGAAGATGAAATGCTTCTAGTGCTTCGTCATCTGTGACTGAGGTGTATTCCACGAGCCCTTGGTCTTTGAGATATGAATGCTCAGGCCCAACGCCGGGATAATCGAGTCCGGCAGAGATCGAATGGGCGGTTTGAATTTGCCCATGTTCATCTTGAAGCAGGTACTGCATCGCACCGTGCAATATGCCGGGGCTGCCCTTCGTGAGTGATGCAGCATGCTTTCCAGTCTCAAGCCCCAAGCCTGCAGCTTCGACGCCGATGAGCTTAACCGTGGGAGTTTCGTCGATGAACGGATAGAAAATCCCGATGGAGTTACTGCCTCCTCCTACGCAGGCAACGATTCGGTCAGGCAGCCTACCTTCCGCTTCGTTGATCTGCTCCTTCGCCTCCAATCCGATCACGCTCTGAAAATCCCTCACCATCATCGGATACGGATGCATGCCAACCACCGAGCCGATAATGTAAAATGTTGATTCAACATTCGTCACCCAATCGCGAATTGCCTCGCTCGTAGCGTCTTTGAGGGTTCGGCTGCCGCTTGTCACTGGCACAACTTCGGCTCCGAGCAATCTCATCCGTTCAACATTTGGTGCTTGACGATGCATATCCTCTTCACCCATGTAGACCACACATTGTAACCCCACCAAGGCACAAACCGTTGCCACCGCCACGCCATGCTGTCCTGCACCCGTTTCTGCAATGATGCGTTTCTTTCCCATCCGCCGCGCAATAAGCACCTGACCGATGGTGTTGTTAATCTTATGCGCTCCGGTGTGACAGAGGTCTTCCCGTTTGAGATAAATCTTCGACCCGCCGAGTTGTTGCGACAGGCGCTCGGCATAATACAGCGGAGTCGGACGGCCAACATAGTCCTTCAGGTATTTTCGGAACTCCCGGAGGAACGAGGAATCACTTTGTAGAGCACGGTATGTTCTCTCCAGCTCCTCTGCCGCGGGAATGAGCGTTTCGGGAATGTAGCGACCGCCGTAGATCCCGAAGTGGCCTCGCGCATCCGGCTGTGAACCGACATATCGTTGGGATTTATTCACCGTCGTCATCAAAGTCTTGGTTGTAGTACAGAGGGACGCTTTTGGCACGGGCGATGAAGTCCCGCACTTTATTCGGATTTTTTTTACCCGGGTGGGCCTCAACCCCGCTGCACACATCGACCCCGTACGGTTGAACGAAGCGGACGGCGGCCTCAATATTGTCGGGGGTCAGGCCTCCGGACAAAACGATGCGGCCGTACGCCTTGGCTTTCACTGCGATATGCCAGTCAAAGGTCTGCCCCGTTCCACCGTACGTTCCCCTCTGGTAGGTGTCCAGAAGAAATGCATCGACAACGTAGTTCCGCATCACTTCAACATCAAAATCCTTGGTGACACGAAAAGCCTTAATGGCACTTACTTCGTAATCTATGAGGTCATCGGGTCCTTCGTTGCCGTGAAGCTGGACCGCGCTCAACTTGGCTATCGTAATGACGTCGTGGATAAACTTGCGGGGGGCGTTGACAAAGACGCCGATTTTCGAGATGTGTTCCGGAAGTTGCCGGATGATCTCGGCCGCATGTTCCGGTGTAATCCAGCGCGGGCTTTTCGCGTAAAAGTTAAAGCCGATGGCATCCGCTCCGCATCGGACGGCGTGTTCGGCATCTTCGAGGTTCGTAATACCACAGATTTTTACAAACAGGTCTTGCATCTCAGGCTTGAAGAAATTCCTTGAGTAACTGAAGACGGTTCGATGACGTCACAAGCCCTTCACCGACGAGTACGGCATCGAAGCCGGCCTTGCGTAGCGTTGCCACATCTTCCCGTGATTGAATCCCACTTTCACTTACCGTAACGGCGCCCGAACGAACCAAAGGTCGCAAATTCAAAGAATGCTGAAGAGAAACCTCGAACGTCTTGAGATCGCGATTGTTGACACCGATGATATCGGCATTGTGCTCATTCGCCCGCCCTACGTCTTCCTCGGTGTGCGTTTCCACCAGCACATCCAATCCAACCTCGCGTGCACAATCAATGAGACTTGAGAACTGTGATTCTGAAAGCATCCCCACAATGAGGAGGATGGCATCGGCACCGATCACGCGAGATTCGTAAACCTGATACTCGTCGATAATAAAGTCCTTGCGCAACACGGGAAGCCGGACAGCAGTCTTAATTGACTGCAACATGGATTTGTGCCCTTGAAAAAATTGTTCGTCCGTTAAAACCGAAACAGCACTCGCACCGCCCTCCTCGTACTCTCCCGCAAGCGCGATGGGGTCGAACTGCGCGGTCAGCACACCACGTGACGGCGAGGCTTTCTTGACTTCCGCAATAATGGCGATGGGCTTCTGCTGAAGCGCGGAGCGAAACGGCCGAATAGGCGGTGCATCCACCGTTCGGCGCCGCAATTCCACAAGAGGCAACGCTGAACGCGCCTCCCGTACTTCAACCCGCTTTTGGCGAAGGATGGCTTCGAGAACATTCATGGCTTGGTTGACTCCGTCCCCACAGTCTGCGGCAGACGTTTTACCTTGACCTGACGGATTCTCCGGCCGCGCTTGCTGAGAATGGTAAAAACCAGATTCCCCTGGCGAACTTCCTCGTTGATTTCCGGTAACCTCCCAGTGATTTTCTGGAGGAACCCTGCGACGGTCTCATAGTCGTTCGCTTCTGGTACCGTAGCTCTGAACTGCTCATTGAAGTCGTGAATGCTCATCGTCGCGTCGATCACGGCGGAGTCTTCCGTCACCTGCTCCACCGTCTTCTGCACCTCGTCGTACTCGTCGTGGATCTCTCCAACGATTTCTTCGATGATGTCCTCCATCGTCACCAACCCCTCGGTTCCACCAAATTCATCAACGACGATGCCGAGGTGAATCTTATTCTGCTGGAATTCCCTCAGCAGTTGACTGATCTTCTTCGATTCCGGCACAAAGTAAGCAGGTCGAATAATATCATGCAGGACTATGATATCCTTATGCTCGATGAGACTTAAGAGGTCCTTGCTGTACACGACGCCGATAATATGATCGATATCGCCCTTGTAGACGGGAAGGCGCGAGTAACCCTGGTCGATGACCCGTCGAATCAATTCATCGTGCGGCATGGCGATATCGAGCGCGACAATATCCGGCCGCGGCACCATAATCTCTTTGACGGTGGTATCGGTAAACTCGAGTATGCTTTTAATCAGCTCGTGCTCGGTTTTATCGATCGCACCGCTTTGCGTGCTTGCTTCGAGCACCTGCTTGAGTTCATCTTCCGAAAGGTGTGCCCGGAGTAAGCCGCCTTTGATGAGTAAGTCTTTAATATACTGTCGAATCGGTCTCACGGCGTTTAACTGTTCGTGGCGTCAATCCAATCGTTGAGTTTACGCTTCGCTGCGCCGGAGTCGATCGCCTCAGCCGCCATCCGTATCCCGTCCTGTAGCGAGTCGGTTTTCCCTGCCACAAGCAATGCCGCACCGGAGTTTAACAAGGCAATGTCACGCGTTGCTCCCTTGTTACCCTCTAAGATACTTCGAAGAATGGAAACATTCCTCTCAACATCCCCACCTCGAAGGCTTTCAAGATCTGTCGGCTGTAATCCAAGCTCCTGCGCTCGGATCTCGTACGTGGTCACTTCTCCATGTCTCAACCTACTGACTCTTGTTACGCCGAGGGTCGATAGCTCATCAAAGCCGCCCTCACCGTGTACGACAAGTGCATACTCGGATCCAAGCTCCTTCAGAACGCCGGCAAGCGTTTCGGTAAGGGTGGGACTGAACACCCCCAACACTTGCCGCTGTGCCCCGGCGGGATTGGTAAGGGGGCCAAGGATATTGAAGATTGTTCGCACACCCAACTCTTTCCGTACCGGTGCTGCATATTTCATGGCGCCGTGCATCGTCGGCGCAAAGAGAAAGGTAATGCCGATCTCATCAAGAGTTTGCGCGGCTTTTTCCGGCGGTATCTCGATATTCACACCAAGCGCTTTCAAAACATCCGCGCTTCCACATTTACTGGAGACCGCGCGGTTGCCGTGCTTTGCAACGACTGCTCCGGCTGCACTCGCGATAATGGCCGCCGTTGTGGAAATATTGAACGTGCCTGATGCATCGCCACCCGTGCCGCACGTGTCGATGAGGGTCTGATGTTTCGTTTGAATGCGTACGGCTTTTTCGCGCATGACCTGTGCACACCCGGCGATTTCTTCGACGGTCTCACCTTTCAGCCGCAACCCCATCAAAAAGGCGGCGATCTGTACAGGCGTTGCCTGGCCAGACATGATTTCGTTCATCGCGTCATAAGCCTCGTGGCGCGTCAGGTCCTGCTTGTTCGAAAGTTTTTGGATAACGTCCTGGAGCATACAGACCTACGGTAATGTTCTCTTAAAATTCTGATAGCGAATGGCAAAGAGATTCTGTTCGCTCGGTTCAGGGACATTCGCCTGCTTCAACATCCTCTCAACATTCTCTATCCGATCCTGCGGTAACGGATGGGTGGAAAGAAGTCTCTCGAGTGCACCGCTTCTTCTGCCTTGGCCAATTTTCTCGAAGAAGTATCGGATCGCGCCGGGATAGTATTCCGTCGATTGCAAATACTTGAAGGCATAGGTATCCGACTCTGTCTCATCATCGCGGCTATTCTTGAGCAACGCGAGACCTCCGAAGAGATTACCGGCGAGCTGTGCTGCCTGTGTTGGGTTCTCACCAAGGACGATGCTCAGGAGAATTTGGACACCCAGAGCGCTCGACATCCGGCGCGTGGCATGACGGCGTTCCGCGTGGGCAATCTCATGCCCGAGGACTCCCGCGAGCGTCGCCTCGTTATCGACAAATTTCAACAAGCCGGTGTACACATAGATATACCCTCCCGGCGTACAGAAGGCATTGATGGTGCTGTCATCGTTAATGATCTCGAACACGTAGGCAAACTGGTCTTTCCTCTTCACTTCAGGAGAAGCGAGAATTTTCTTCCCTATTGTTTCAACGTATGCTTTGACATCCGGCCGACCGCTCAGGATCGGGTACGCTTGTGGATTCTTCCGGATCTCCTGATCGATCTGCCTGCCAAGCTCAATATCCTTCGATTCAGGAAACAGGTTGAATCCCAACGCCCCTGCGCAACTGAGCGAAAGCACGGCTGGAATCAACACCACGACAATTACACGAACAACCTTTTGCAACATGTAACCTCCTTAATACATTACTTCTTCAAGAAACAGACCCTTGCTTGGAGCCGCCATGCCGGCAACGTTTCTCTTGCGTGCTTCAAGAATCCTATTAAACTCCTCGAAGGAGGTATATCCGCGCCCAACATCAACCATCGTTCCCACGAGTGCTCGAACCATTCCATGCAAGAACCGGTTTGCCGTGATGTTGAACTCCAACATCGAACCCGTTTCCCTCCACTCAGCAGAATGTACGATGCAGCGATAGTGGTTGACCTCAGCCTCAGCTTTGCAAAAGGACTGAAAATCGTGCTCACCCCTGATCGTGTCAGCACAGCGCTGCATCAACGCAACATCAAGCTGATAACCGAGCGGCCATGAGTATTTCCGAAGTAACGCCGTCGGGGTTCTTGAGATGACATAGCGATAGCGTCTGCTCTTGGCACTGTACCGGGCATGGAACTGCTCGTCAACTTCCTCTGCGTTCAATACCACCACGTCTTCCGGTAAAACGCCGTTGAGGCTTTTTACCAATGGTTGGAGTGCGACTGCGCTCGAGGTAACAAAATTCGCTACCTGCCCTCGAGCATGGACACCGGAATCCGTCCGGCCCGCGGCATTCGTTTTACACTCCTCTTGAAGGATTTGGCGCAGTGCTTTCTCGAGTTCTTCCTGAACTGAGCGGCCATTGGGCTGCACTTGCCAACCGACAAAATCCGTTCCATCATATTCTAACGTGAGCTTGATATTTCGCATATCGTTTTTGCACGAGTTCAACAATAAAAAATCCCGCTTGTTCAGCGGGATGCTCAGGATTTCTTTCCTCCACCTTCAAAATTGTCCACTGACCCTCAACTCGATTCCGTGAGCATCCTCTCCCATCACTGCAGCCCCAATGCGCCACGCCCCTTGATCAGTGCCGGCGCGATAGGCTCGTGCCGCGGCTCGACCCGCAGAGAACGCAGAGATGATTCGATTGATCACAAGCGCGCCGACGGCAAATTTTGCATTCTCGTACATCCGGTCGCTGGAGATTCGCATTTCCCGAAAGCGTAACCGGTTCTCCTCACTGTTCCACTTCCAAGCATCCGCCGGCGATAGATACAACCGATCGAATTGACGCTCTCTCAGCCTTGCTTGATTATATTCATCCACAGAATTGTAACTACCGACGTTGACAAAGTATTGGTCGTCTTTGCCACTGAAATCTATGCCGGCGTGTTGCGAACCAAAGGATCGAGCGTCGCTCCGCAGCCAGTCTCCACGCAACCGAAATGCCGCAAACGTCAGCCAGAATGAACCATCGGCCATGAGAAAATATCTGCCTGTGTCGAAACTTCCGGCATACCACTCCCCCATTCCCGGCAAAACGAGGGACAGTGCCACGGCCAAAGCAACCGATTTCCCTGAGCCGGTCATCGTTTCTTGGATTCGCACCTCAGGTTTTTCTTCAGCGTAACCTTTGAGTTCCAAGGCAATGGGGGAAATTTGCGAAAGTCCCGCACTGGCAAAGATGGAAATGCTCAGAAATGTCAGAACAGCTTTTTTCATGCTACTGCACCAAGCGCTTGAACCGTAGACCTTGTGAACGTGTTAGCCTTTTCTTCAACAATCTGACCTTCACATGCTTCATGATCTGCCGAAGTAATGAAGACCGGAAGAATGCGATTTGTCAGATTCTGAGACTCCGGGACATTCACACGGACGTACTGACTTGTCAATCCTGTTTGAACGTTACTCCTCAACTCCGATTCAAAAAGAACGTCAACCGTTTTGCCGACAAACGATTCATAAAATGCTCTGCGCTTTTTGAGACTGAGGACTCGCAGCCGTTCGCTGCGCTCGAACTTGATCCGCGGTTCAACATGATTCGGCATTGAAGCCGCATGGGTATGGGGCCGCTCGGAGTACGTAAAGACATGCAGGTACGATACTGGGAGCTCATTCAAAAAGCGATACGTGGATTCAAACAGCTCATCCGTTTCTCCGGGAAAGCCCGCAATAACATCGACACCAATGCCGGCATCTGGAGAGACGGACTTGATACGCTGCACGCGGTCCGCGTACCAACCGGTATGATATCTTCGCCGCATCCACTTCAGGACATCGTCAGTTCCTGACTGAAGCGGAATATGGAAGTGCTTGCACAGTTTCTCTTCGGCAAGCCAGAAATCTAAGAGCTCGTCGGTGAGCAGATTGGGTTCGATGGAGCTGATGCGAATCCGCCTCAGTCCTCGTATCGTCACAAGTCCACGCAGCAAGGAAAGCAGGTTCGTACCGATCTTTTTCCCGTAGTCGCCCACGTTCACGCCGGTGAGGACAATCTCTTGGAATCCCTGTTGAACAATATCCTCAGCCTGTCTGACGATCTCGTGCACGGCCACACTACGGCTTTCCCCTCGTGCCAGCGGGATTGTGCAGAACGAGCAGTGGTAGTCGCAACCGTCCTGGATTTTCAAAAAAGCTCTCGTGCGATCCGAAGCATCCAGCGAGGAAGCCGCCGTGAACGAATTCACCTGCTCAATCGGCGTTACGGCTATTTTCGGCTTCGTTGCTTTGTGAAAATCGTCTGCGTGTTGAAAGAGATTGAATTTTTCCTTTGCTCCCAGAATCAGGTCGACACCTTCGATGGCAGCGATTTCTTGCGGCTGCAACTGGGCGTAGCAGCCGACAACGGCAATGTAGGCATTCGGAGAATGACGCAAGGCCCGCCGCACAATCTGGCGGCACTCCCGATCAGCCCGCTCAGTCACGCTACATGTGTTGATCACGCAGACGTCTGCCGGCTCATCAATATCGACCAGCTGAAAGCCGCGCTCGCGGAATTGCCGGCCAATTGTCGCCGTTTCAGCGGAATTCAGTTTACAGCCGAGTGTATGGAGAGCTACACGCTTCATAAAGTAGAAAAAGAGTTGCCCGCGAAGGTCAGAACTCTTCGGGACAACTCTTTCTCAATCTACATGATTATTGTGGTGTCGAGTGATCCTGGACTGCTGTCTCCTGCGTCGTCACGGGCGTCGAGAGAACGTCCTTCAAGGTCATCGGTGTGAGCTTGTGGGACGAAACATAGTCATCCACCAGCTTTTGCTCCTTGCCGCGCAGGTATTCAAGGACAGAGAGGACAATCTTCTTACTATCCTTATCAAACTCGATCACTTTGAGAGGGAGTGTTGTTCCCACAGGAAATGATTCCGCAAGGTTCTTAATCGGCGTGTGGGACAGTTGCGACAACGGAACAAAGCCATCAACGCCCAACGGAAGCTCGACGATGACACCTTTCTCAACGATCCGCACGACTTTGCCCTCGACCTCGGTCCCCACCTGGTATTTCGCCGAGAAGACATCCCACGGGTTCTCTTGGACTTGCTTGTGACCGAGAGAGATTCTCCGCTGTTCAACATCGATGTGGAGGATGACGACCTCCATCTTGTCACCTTTCTTCACGACTTCACCGGGATGGCGAATCTTTTTGGTCCAGGAGAGGTCTGAGATGTGTACAAGACCGTCAACGCCTTCCTCCAGTTCTACAAAGACACCGAAGTTGGTAAGATTGCGAACAGTACCCGTGTGCTTCGAGCCAACCGGATACTTTTCGAGTAATGATTTCCACGGATCGGGCTCGAGCTGTTTCATGCCGAGAGAAATCTTTTTGCCTTCTTTGTCCAGTGAGAGAATGACGGCTTCGACAATTTGACCCATCGAAACCACCTGCGAAGGATGTTTCACATGCTGCGTCCAACTCATCTCGGAAATGTGGATGAGTCCTTCGATGCCTTTTTCGATTTCGACGAACGCTCCATAGTCGGTCAGTGAAACCACCTTGCCCTGGATCTTTGTGCCGACAGGATACTTCAGCTCGATGTTCTCCCACGGATGCGGCAGGAGTTGTTTCATACCGAGCGAGATACGCTTCTTGTCCTGGTCAAAATCCAAAACGACAACGTTGACGGTCTGGTCGAGTTTCACTACTTCGGAAGGATGATTCACGCGACCCCACGAGAGGTCCGTGATATGCACTAGCCCATCGACGCCACCAAGGTCAACGAACACACCGAAATCCGTGATCGCTTTGACATGTCCTTCGAGAATTTGTCCTTTTTCAAGACGCTCGAGAATTGCTTTTCGCTGGCCGGAGAGTTCCTCTTCGACCAAGACTTTGTGGCTGACGACGACATTTTCAGAAGGATGGTTGACTTTCACAACGCGGAAATCCATTTCCTTGCCGATGAAGGCGTCAAAATCTCGTACCGGCCGAACATCGATTTGTGAGCCGGGGAGAAAGGCATCAATCCCCATAAGGTCGACAACGATGCCGCCTTTTGTTCTCCGTACGCATCGACCTCGCAACACTTCACCTGTTTCAAATGCCCGCGTGACGCGCTCCCAGATTCGCATGAAATCAGCCCGCTTACGCGAGAGCACGAGTTGTCCATCACTGTCTTCGACCGACTCAAGGTAGACCTCAACCTCATCACCGACTTTCAGTTCGCTAATGTTTGGAAATTCACTGACAGGCACTTGCCCTTCAGACTTGAAACCGATATCGACCGTGACGTGAGACTCACCGATGTGCACAATGCGACCGCGAACGATCTCACCTTGACTGATCTTCGCTAACGTACTTTCATACATCTTGGCTAGTTCTTTGAACTCGCTTTCCGAATATTCCCGTTCTTCGAGTTCGTTTGTTCCCGCTATTGCCTCAACCATTCAACCTCCTGATAATGCTCCGTGCCGCCGGGGCGGACGGTGTGACCTTTCCGAGTCGTCACCCGATGCCAGTCATCAACACATCGAGGAGCAACGCGAATCGGTCGAATTAAAATGTTCAACAAATGATGAATTAGTGATGACTGTAAACCTGTTCGAAGCCCACTGGCTCGTGTCGACGCTGCTGCGACGCGAACCGCTCCTCAATGGCCTGCTTCACATTCACCATCAACCATTGCGGCGTGGAAGTCGCACCGGTGATACCGACGGTCTCAACGCCGTCGAACCACTCGGATTGCAGTTCTGGAACATCCTCAATAAAATACGTGCGAGGATTCTCTTGCTTCGCAATTTCGTAAAGTACTTTGCCGTTCGAACTGTGTCGGCCGGCCACAAAAACGATGATGTCGTTGGAACGCGCAAACTCGCGAATTTTTTTATCTCGCCCGGACACCTGACCGCAGATGGTGTCCTTCGCGTGGAAATCGATCGCTTCATCTTCAATGGAACCGACAACGAGCTCTTTCACTCGTTTGCTCAATTCTTCTTTGATCTTGTAAAACGTCGGCTTGTCCATTGTGGTCTGTGAGAAGAGAACCGTTTTCCGGTCCAGCTTGACCTTATCGATCTCATCGAGCGACTTAATCACAATCGCTTCGCCATTGGTTTGGCCGACGAGGCCGATGACTTCGGCATGATCCTTCTTTCCAAAAACAACGATCTGATATCCGTCAAGATAAAACTTTCTGATACGTTCCTGAACTTTGGTCACTACCGGGCAGGTTGCATCTATGATCGTGATGCCGAGCTCTTCCGCTTGCCGGTACGTCGAGGGCGGCTCACCATGTGCGCGGATGAGAACTGTTTTGCCTCGTAGTTTCTCAAGATCATGATGCGAAACGGTCTTGAGACCGCTCTCCCCCAATCGCTTGATCTCCATCGGGTTATGGATGATCTCGCCCAGAGAGTACAGCTCATGACCACTGCGCAATTCTTGCTCGGCAATGTCGATGGTCCGAACAACGCCCCAACAAAAGCCTGAATGTTTGTCAATCGTTACGACCACGTTATCTCTTGTTCCCTTCGATGATCTCTTTCGCCCGCTGAACAATAAAATCGACTTGTTGTTCGACCGTTAAGTTCGACGTGTCGAGTACGATGGCGTCAGGTGCTTTTCGGAGAGGGCTGGCTTCCCGTGTCGAATCTCTCCGATCCCGCTCTTCAATCTCTACTCTCAGGGTTTGTTCGTCCACGCCAACGCCCGCTTGCTCGAGCTCTTTCTTTCGCCGACGCGCCCGCTCGGCCACGTCAGCAGTCATGAAAATCTTGAGGTCGGCATTTGGCAGAACCACCGTCCCGATGTCTCGTCCCTCCAAAACAACACCTCCTGCCTCGGCCATCCTGCGTTGTTCACGCACCATCACTGCGCGCACCGGCGGATAGCTGCTGATCAGACTCACCCGTTTCGTGACTTCAGGTGAACGGATAGCCTCGGTAACATCCCGCCCGTCTAAGAATACGCGGTGTTGACCGTTGCGCCGCTCCAGCCGAATATTCGTCCGTTCAGCCAGCGTTTGAATCCGGTCGACCGCATCGAGTGGAATCTTTTCCTCGACAACCTTAAGGGTGATCGCCCGGTACATTGCCCCAGTATCGATATGCAAGTACCCCAACCGTTCTGCGACAAGCTTGGCCGTTGTACTCTTGCCCGATGCCGCAGGTCCGTCGATCGCGATCACAATCTTCTTTTGATTCACACAAATTAGGCTTAAGAATATAACGAATTAATGCTTGCCGAGCAACCGGATATTCTCTTCCACGTGAGGCATACCGGTATTTGCTCGTTTCTTTTTTGGTTGAATTTCAAGTATCTTTTCGCTGCTATGCGTAAATTAACGCACGACGAAATAGCACAAAAACGATTAACTCTCGAAGAAATCGCGACTGCGGATCGCATTCCTGTCGCCGCTGTGATTGACAATGTCCGAAGTCTCTACAACGTTGGCTCGATCTTTCGAACCTCGGACGGAGCTATGATCGAAAAACTCGTCCTCACCGGATTTACGCCTCATCCCCCTCGGAAAGAGATCGAGAAAACGGCACTCGGAGCAACGAACAGTGTGCATTGGGAATATCACAAACATCCCGTCGAAGCATTGAAACAATTCAAAGAACGCGGCTGGACAATCTGTTGCTTGGAGCTTACCGACGCAAGCATTCCGTACTACGACATCAAGCCTTCCGAGTTCCCTCTCTGTCTTGTCGTCGGCAATGAAATCGTCGGCGTCTCCGACGAGCTCATCACGCTCTGCGACCGGGCGATCGAGATCCCGATGTTCGGAATCAAACAATCACTCAATGTCGCTGTTGCCTATGGCATTGCCGTCTTCGAGCTCGCTCGAATCTGGCGAACCTCTCAGCTTCAACGCCCAACCGACCGTCGCTCCATGTCAAAGGCGAGGGTGTAGAAATCTCGTTTCTCGTGTGTGTGTATCCGCAACACTCCCGCCCGAACGAGCTGAATCAGAATGCGAGACGCTCGACGCTTGGAGATATTCACCAAATCGCCAAACTCGTCCACGGTAATCCGCTCGTGAACCTCTAAGTAGTCCATCAACCTGCGTTCCGGCTCTCCGATGGATATTCTGAGAGGTGGGGCATCAGGACTCTCTGCCTCTAAAATTCGAACAACTTCTTTGCTTGCCGCGACCGTCTTATCTTTCACACGAATAAAGACACGTGTCCCCTCTTCGCCATTTCCGCCAGTCTGCTGAATCGCATAGTGCGGCTTCTCTCTGCTTTCTTCAATCTGCACCGTAATAATGTCTTTTCCTTTGTAAGCGACGATATCGATGCGCGGCGTGATGGGAGGGTCGCAGTAATATGCGCAGGCCGTGTGGATGAGCTCTACTTCTTCTTTCTCGCTTTCAACACCGACGATCGAGCCGTCATCGTCGACACCAAAGAGTACCATGCCACCTTTGGTATTGGCAAAGGCAGAGAGCGTTCGTGCTACTTTCTCTGCGGATGAAACTTTACGCTTGAACTCGACCTCAAATCCTTCGCCATCTTCTAACAGGTGCTCAATATCTTTGTACTTCATGGCTACACCTCAGAGTTAGACGCTTCGTGCCTCCATGCGACTGAGGATCATTCGCGTGCGACGAAGCACGTAACGGGAATCCGAATCTGCCCGATACCGCTTGGGGTTGGGGATGACTGCGGCAAGTCGAGCTGATTCTTCGCGCGTCAATTCCAACGCAGGTTTTCCAAAGTAATAATTTGCCGCCGCCTCAATACCGTAAATGCCGTTGCCCCATTCAATAACATTCAGATACAACTCCAGAATACGCGACTTACTCAACGTATTCTCCATCTTCCAGGTCAAAATCCATTCCTTCAGCTTTCGCAATGGGTCTTTTGATGTAGACAGATACAGATTTTTAACCAGCTGTTGTGTAATGGTACTGCCACCACGGGCAAAGCGTAACTCTTTCAGATTACGCAACAGCGACTCCTTGAACTCAAACCAATCAAAACCGCTATGGGACCAAAATGTCCCATCCTCCGCCACAATGACTGCGTCTATCGTCACTTTTGGAATTTGCTTCAGTGAAACCCAGCGTTGGATTATCCGGAAAGGTTTTCCCTGCTTACGTGCAGCTTCTGCATGTAGCCTCATAAACGCTGTTTCTTTGGGGTTCTCCGTTCTCAATCGTTCAATATCTCCCAGCGGCAGCGTGACGAGCTGCACGAACATCATCAGCGCGAACGCAACTGCAAGAGTTCTCCACGGATGGTTCTTGATTGCCTGAACAATTTGTTGAAAAATCGAGGTGTGAGCGGCTTGGCTTTGCTCCATGTTAGCAACTCAATGACTGCTTGGTACTATCAAGGAAGCTTTGCAAAATCACCGCTGCTGCCATGGCATCGATACGTCCTTTGTCGCGCCGCTGGCTTTTCTTCGTACCCATGTCCAGCAGGGTTTGCTGAGCGATCGAACTTGTAAACCGCTCATCCCACACAATCACCTCACACTTCGTCTCGGCCTTCAGTCGTTCGATAAACTGTTCTACCTCCTCGGCTTTCTTTCCCTTTTGTCCTTTCAAATTCAGAGGCATACCGACCACAACGGTCTGGATGTGTTGTTCCTGTACGATAGTTTTTAGATTGCTCCACAGCGTCCCGTTATTGATGAGCGTCCGAAAGGGCTGGGCGATAATTCTCAGCGGATCGCTCAAGGAAAGACCGATGCGTGTTGAGCCATAGTCAATTCCCAACACTCGTCCTTCATCCATCACTGCTTCTCCTCCTTGGCAGAATGGGAAGGATGCCCATCGAGTGACTGGCTTAAGAATTTTTTTAGCAGTTTACTCGCTTTGAAATGGAGCTTGCGGTGAGAGGGAACGTAAATCGTTTCCCCTGTTCTCGGATTACGTGCCTGGGGCTTGGCTTTCGTCAACTTCACTTCAAACACGCCGAAGTCGCGAACTTCCACACGCAACTCAGGGTCTGCCTCCAGAAATGTCTCTCGCAACGCATGAAATACGGCATCGGTCGATTTTGTGGCCTGCGTTAAGTTTGTCCCGCTCTGTTCGGCAACACGTATTGCGATATCGCGTTTCGTAAATGTTTTCATGGCGTTGGATGGCTTGTCACCCTAACAACCGTTCAGCAACGGCAATGCCGGGCACTTTTCGGATTTTTTGGAGAATGCGATTGAGATGGTCCGTATTTTTCACGTAAAGGATGATCTGCCCGGTGAACGTCTGATCCTTCGAGTCAACGTTCACACTGCGGATATTGGTATTCTGGTACGACGAAATCGCATGGGTAATGTCGCTGAGCAAACCCGGCCGATCGTCGCCGGAGATCGTAATGCCCGCAATAAAGTCTCCACCATTCGCCGAGGGCCAAGACACTTCTACGACACGCTCACTCAACGTCATCCGCAGCGAGACGACATTCTTACAGTCCTTGCGGTGGATTTTGATCCCTTCACCGACGGTCACAAACCCTACAATGTCATCGCCGGGGATCGGGTTGCAGCATTTCGCATACTGATGCATGAAAGTATCGCTCGACCCGAAGACGGAAATTCCCTTGGCGACATCCCGCGCGGTATTGATGAACTTTTCGAAGAGCGATTTCGGCGCTTCGACAACGCGCTCGGTAACATCACCCGCCGCCCGGCGCTGAAGATCGACAAGATGAGCGAGCACAGCATCGATATCTAATTTTTCCTCCACCACGGCAAGGTAGAATTTCTGGACGTTCTCGAACTTGAAGGTCTGAACGAGCTTCGTAAAATCTTCCTCACTCAATTTCAGTTTATGTCGCTTCAGCTTTTTTTCCCAAATTTCTTTCCCTTGATCAGCACGCCGCCGTTGCTCTTCTTTGATCCATTTCCGGATCTGTGTTTTCGCTTTGTGGGTGACAACAAACTTCTCCCAATCAGGATTGGGATTCTGGTTCTTCGAGGTAATGATCTCCACCTGATCGCCGCTTCGGAGCAAGGTGTTCAGCGGTACAATGCGGCCGTTCACCTTCGCGCCGATACAGTGCCAGCCGATGTCTGAATGAATCTCAAAGGCAAAATCCACTGGAGTGGAATTCCGCGGCAGAATTTTTAACTCTCCTTTTGGCGTGAAGACGTAGATTTCATCTTGATACAACGCAAGCCGAAAGCTCTCCATGAGTTCCTTCGGCGCTTCTTCGGATTTCTGTTCGAAAATCTCGCGCACCCAATTGACCCAGTTTTCCAATTCCTCGTCAATGGAGGCTTTACGTTCTTTGTATATCCAGTGAGCCGCGACGCCCTTCTCTGCCACTTCGTGCATGGCCCTTGTACGAATCTGCACTTCCACCAGCTTTCCTTGCGGCCCTACCACCGTCGTATGGATGGATTGATATCCGTTCTTCTTGGGCAGCGAAATGTAATCTTTAAAGCGCTCGGGAATCGGTTTATAGATTTCTGACACGATACCGTACACGATGAAGCAATCATTATTGTCTTTCGTGTCGAGGATAATACGGACTGCAAACAGGTCATAGATCTCGTCGAGCGGCTTGTTGCGCGTCACCATCTTATTGTAGATGCTAAACAAATGCTTTGGCCGCCCTTCGATTTCGTAGACCAACCCTTCCTGCTTCAACCGCCTTTCAATCGGGTGGATAAATTTCTTAATGTAGTGCTCTCGTTCTCTTCGCCTCGACTTGAGCTGGCGAGCAAGCTGTGTGTAATCTTCGGGATAGAGGTACTTGAAGGAAAGGTCTTCCAACTCCCACTTGATCTTTGCGAGACCGAACCGGTGGGCAAACGGTGCATAAATATCCAGAGTTTCTCTGGCGAGTCGCTTTTGCTTTTCCGGCGGAAGGTATTCCAGCGTTCGCATGTTGTGGAGGCGGTCAGCAAACTTCACAAGCATCACGCGGATATCACTGACCATCGAAAGAAGCAGCTTCCGATAACTTTCTGCTTGGGTGACTTCATGACTGCGGAAAATATCGGAAATTTTCGTCGCACCATCGACGATGTCCGCTATCTCGTTGCCAAATTCTGCCCGAATATCCTTCAGCTCAAATTTGGTGTCCTCAACAACATCATGGAGCAGAGCACTGGCCACGGAGACATCGTCCAGCGGAATCTCCTTCGCGACGATCATCGCCACCTCGTACGGGTGGTAAAAGTACAGTTCTCCCGAAGCACGAAGATCGTGCTTATGGGCATCCAGACTCATCTCAAACGCTCGCGTAATCAGGTCTTCATTGACCGTTTTGAGATTTGTCCGACATGCGTTCAGAAGTTCGTCGAGTTTTTTCTTAAACTGCCCGTTGACCATGCTCGGAATTGACGAGCTCGGGCTTCTCATCCCGAGTCATCAACAAGTAAATGAAAATACAGCGCTTATTATCAATATAGAAAATGCGCGGCGAATTTCAAGTAATGCGCTTAGTGGCTGAGGATTCTACCATTGGTAAGGAATTCCTCGAAGCGGCGGGCTTGCTGGAATTTCTCCTCGACTTTCTCTCGAAGATACGGGGGAAACGACTGACGCGGCATGGCAAACACGGCGTTCAAATGTTCCCGCAACTGCGTTGTATCCTTCAGAGCTACTTTCACAAACATGATGTTGACGCGACAACCGAGTTCATTGTAGGGATTGGGAGCGTTATCCGAGAGAATGGACTTGAGTTGACGTTCGTACACTGCAAGAGCTTCAGCGTATTTCCCCTGGTTATGGAGCGCTCCGGCCAGACCGTGCAAGAAAATACGATGTTCAGGGTAACGTTGGAGGGCCGTTCGCGCCAACGCCTCAGCCTTCTGCAATTCATTGGCGTCAAGGTAAATCCAGAGCAGATTACTGAGAGCAGCAAAACGCTGATACCGGCCATGCTCAATGGCACGATGAAGATAGTCGATACCCATTTGACGATCATCGCTCATAAAAGGAAGCCAGTCCAAGAATTCCGTTTTTCGGGTTTTCCAGTAGTAATACGTCCCAAGCACGGAATAGGCATCGCAAAACGTTGAGTCGAGCTTGAGTACTTTCTCAAGCAACGAGACCGCCGAGCGACCTTTCAAGTAGCCTCGGATGTATTCGCCGCGCTGAATTCGATCGTACGACTCCATGCCCAGCGCCGTGCCCAAATAGTAATGACCCCATGGTGATTCCGCATCCTGATCAATCATCGTCTCTGCGGCAGAGCGGGCGCGAGCAAGTAGCGAATCAAACTGCTCTCTGCCCAGGAACACGCGGTAGTCGATGGCGCGTGTCTGAAGAACAGCGGCTTGAAAAAGATATCCTTCAGGTGAGGAGGGATACAGTACTGCGAGCCGACGAAAATGATCAAGAGCACTCTCGTACTTCTGCTGCATAATCAGGTCGATGCCATGCATCAGAAGGGAATCCATCGGTTGCGACAACGGGGGTTGAGACTGGGAAATCAGTGTCCCGGAGAGACTGAGAACAAGGAGGAGGGAAAAGAGCAATCGTCTCACGGTGTAGCGTCACTCTGTTCCAAAGATTCGGTCTCCGGCGTCGCCCAAACCGGGAAGAATGTACCCCTGTTGATTCAATTTACGGTCAAGTGCACAGGAAAAGATCAGGACATCGGGATGAGCTTTCGAAAGTGCCCGCACACCTTCTGGTGCAGCAACCAGACTCACGAATCGGATCTTGCGAGCACCTTTCCTTTTCAAATATTCAATCGCCGCTACCGCACTTCCACCGGTTGCAAGCATCGGGTCGAGAACTAGCACTAAAGCCTTCCCCAAGTTTCGAGGTACTTTAAAATAGTAGTCAACGGGTTGAAGCGTCTCCTCGTTTCTGTAGAGGCCGATGTGACCTACGCGCGCATCAGGAATGACTTCGACAAACCCGCCAACGAGACCAAGACCAGCGCGTAAAATCGGAACGAGTACGACAGGGTCAGCAACGACTGCGCCAGATGTTCGTTCCAGCGGTGTCGCGACACTTACCGTTTTCAGCGGGAGATCGCGAGTCACTTCATACGCCATCAGGATCGAGGCGCGACGAAGAATAGCCCGAAACAGATTACTCGGCGTCCGTTTATTGCGCAGGAGCGTCAAATCCCGCTTGATGAGGGGATGTGCAATAATTTTCAGGTTTTTCATAAGCCTACCTTCTTTTTGAGCTGGTTCGCCATGACGAGAACAGGATCCCACAAGGGAGCGTAAGGCGGTGTGTAGATAAGGTCCAGTCTTGCGATTTCATCAACCGTGAGTTTCTGCTGAATGGCAGTAGCTAACACATCCGCGCGCAGCACAACGCCATTCTCGCCAAACAGGTTTGCACCGAGCAACCGTTTCGATTTCTTATCCGCTATCGCGATAATCGTCACCTTGGCGTTCCCCGGATAGAAACCGATTTTCGAATTGCCGACGATCTTCTCCGTTACAACATTGAAGCCTGATTCTTCTGCCTCCTTGGAACTGAGTCCTACGTGGGCGAGTTCCAGACGAAAGATTTTCACTGCAATCGCCCGAACAGCCCCTTTGAACGTCGCGTTCCCTCCCGCGGCGTTTTCTCCTGCTACCCACGCTTGTCGCGAGGCAATCGTCGCAAGTGGAAGATACATCCACTTGTTGTTCACAATGTTCTTTACCTCGCAACAATCCCCCGCCGCAAAAATTGTATCGATGCTCGTCGCCTGACGTTGGTCGGTCAAGAGACCGCCGTGCGGGCCAAGTCGAAGCCGAGCGGTTTCTGCCAATTCAACATTCGGCTCAACGCCGACCGAGAGTAACAGAACGTCACAATCAAACACGCCCGACGATGCAACAACCTGGGTAACTCGATTGGCTGAATTTCGCTGCAGAGCTTTGACTTTAGAATGAGGAACAAACTTCACGCCATTCGCCTTGAGCTCCTCTGCAACGGCTATGCGTGCTTCGAGTTCCAAACCTTTCATCGGCAAATCGTCCCGATGAAGCATGGTCGTCTCGATTCCGTTCGCAACAAACGCCTCCGCCATCTCCATCCCGACATAACCGCCACCGATGATCACGGCACGTCGCGGTTTCTGTTCTTCGACCAGCTTCCGCAGGGCAAATCCGTCTTCGACAGTTTTTACATGATACACATTGCCTGCATCTTCCCCGGGAAGACCTAAGCTTCGGACTTTTGACCCAGTTGCAAGGACAAGCTTATTGTAGGGATATTCCTCCACTCTATTACGAGTCAGGTCTCGGACAACAACTATTTTTTTCGATGGGATAATTTCTTCCGCCCGATGAAAAATTCTCACCTTTACCCCTCTCGTTTGCTCCAAACGTTGAGGGGAAAATGGAATGAGGTCTTCCCTGTTGGTCACCACATTTCCGACGTAATATGGCACTTCACAGATGCCATAGGAGATAAATTCACCCTGTTCCAGCAAGAGCACCTCAGCGTTCGGGTTGACGCGCTTCGCTTTGCTGGCAGCGCTCGGGCCCGCCGCCACCCCGCCAATCACAAGGATCCGTTGTTTCATTTCTGCTTAAAAACCAGTGTGAGAGGAACGCCCGAAAACCCGAAGTGTTCACGGATCTTATGCTCTAAGAAGCGCTTGTAAGACTCTTGGACCAGCTTCGGATGGTTGGTGAAAAAGGCAAACATTGGCGGGCGGGTTTTCAACTGGGTAATGTATTTAATCTTGATTTCTTTAGGGCTGGAAGATTTTGGTGGATTGTGCTCGATCTCAGGTAAAAGCTGCTCATTGAGATCGCTTGTTTCAATCCGTTTGCATTGTTCGGCATGGAGGACTTTAGCCAGGTCGATCACCTTGGTAATACGCTGCTTGGTGAGAGCCGAGATGAAGAGAATCGGAAGGAAGTCATACTGTCCAAGTCGTCGTCGGATGGCTTGTTCGTATCGCCGAGCTGTATTGGTCTCCTTCTCGACGAGATCCCACTTATTGACGGCAATAATCGACGGCCGGCGATGCTCTAACGCCGTCTCAACGATGTGGAGATCCTGGACGTCGACACCGCGGTCTGCGTCGAACAGAATAATGGCAACATCGCTTCGCTCAATGCTTTTCAGCGTGCGAAGAGCGCTGTAGAACTCGACGCTCTCCAGCATCTGTTTGCGCTTTTTGAGTCCGGCTGTATCGACAAGAATAATCTCCTCCCCGTGGTATTTCAACACCGAGTCGACGGGGTCTCGCGTTGTTCCGGGAATTTCTGTTACCAATTGCCGTTTCTTGCCCAACAGCGCGTTCACCAGCGACGACTTGCCGACGTTCGGCTTTCCGACGACTGCAATTTTCAGCCGAGATTCTTTTTTCTCGCTTCCATTTGTTCGGAACGAAGCCGTAATCGCATCCAAAAAATCGCCAATCTGTCTTCCACCGAGCGCGGAGATAGCAAACGGCTCACCCAGTCCGAGAGCGTAAAACTCGTTTTTGTTGATTTCTTGCCGAGCGGAATCGACCTTGTTGACAACGAGATGAACGGTTTTCTCGGACTTACGCAGAATATTGGCGATTTCTCGGTCTAACTCCAATACGCCGTCATTGGCATCAACCACGAACAGGACAGCGTCTGCTTCCTGGATTGCGATTTCCGCCTGCTCCCGAATCCCACGCTCGATCACGTTCTCCGCCCGAGGAATATATCCACCTGTGTCAATGATGGTAAATCGCTTACCCGCCCACTCTGCTTCGGCGTATTTACGGTCTCGCGTAACGCCGGGAAGGTCGTGCACAATCGCCTCTCGCGCTCCGATGAGGCGATTGAAGAGAGTGGACTTCCCGACATTGGGTCGGCCAACGATTGCGATGATGTTGGATGGCATAGCAACGATTAAAGTACTTCACTTACAAAGTAGCCAAAAATGGAGAGAGTTTCAACGAAGCGGTGGAAGGTCAGTTCGCTGCCACAGTCGGGGCGGGGGGATTCGAACCCCCGGCCTCTTGGTCCCGAACCAAGCGCTCTAGCCGGGCTGAGCTACGCCCCGAATTGCTGCAGAAACTGCTCAGCCAATATACCAAAGTTGCGTCGGAAATGCAACGCTGTATCGAACAACATCCGTCAATCGTGTCTCAGATCGATATGAATTGCTCACGAATTTGCTTCGCTATCGCTTCGAAGTCTCTCTGCGTACTCATCGCAATCCAACGTATCCTCTTATCCGCACGAAACCATGTTAGCTGCCGTTTGGCAAATCGGCGTGTGTTCCGTTTGATCAGCTCGACGGCTTCATCCAGTCTTAGCTTTCCATCGAGATACTCAAACAGCTCTTTATAACCGACAGTATTGAGCGCATTCAGTGAACTGCTAAGACCCATCTTCTTCAAGCCTCGAACCTCGTCAAGAAACCCATGTTGCATCATGCGGTCGACGCGTTCGTTAATCCGCTTATACAGTTCCTTCCTGTCCCAATGGAGTCCAAACTGCACGAACTCAATGTCGCTTTGTCGTTGTTGCTCTGCATGAAATTTTGACAGCGGTTTCCCCGTTATGTAGTACACCTCGAGAGCACGAAGAATCCGACGGGGTTTGGAGGGAGACATCATGGTTGCGCTCTGCGGGTCAACCTTTTTCAGTTGCTCAAGCAACGCCTCTGCCCCTTCTTCTCTCAACCGTTGTTCCAATTGGAAACGAACTTCCGGATCTTTCCCAGGCCCTTCAAACAATCCATCAATCACGGCCCTGATGTACAGTCCTGACCCACCCACGAGAATGGGAAAACGTCCGCGTTGGAGAATGCGTTTGACCGTACTCAGAGCTTCTTTTCCGTATTGCCCTGCGCTATACTCTTCTGTGGGCTCCAGAATATCAATGAAATGATGCTTGATCTGCTTGAGTTGTTCACGCGACGGCTTCGCTGTGCCGATATCGAGATGTTTATACACCTGGCGAGAATCGGCAGAAATGATCTCTCCATTCAACTGCTCGGCGAGGAGACAGCTGAGCGGCGTTTTACCGGATGCTGTTGGACCTACGAGAGCAAGAACGCGTGGAAGATGAGGCATGATTTTCGTGGATGTCCCGTGCCGAGTATCGTGCTGGTGAAGAAGAGCAGAACAGAAATAAGGCAATGGCTCAATGATTCAACGAGCCAATTTCGTCATTTCGCTTCCCAACCCTTTTTCCCGATGAGGGGAACGAATTTGAATCCCTGGATATCTTTCACTTCGTACTTACCGTTGACTTTCGTTACGACGCGAAGGGCCTGCATGCGCAGATCACCAACCGGAATGACCAACCGGCCGCCTTCTGCGAGCTGCTGCAATAACGGCTCGGGCACCTCCGGCGCTCCCGCAGTGACGATGATTCCGTCGAACGGCGCGTATTCCGTCCAACCCACAGTTCCATCACCGCCGCGTGACATGATCCTATAGCCAAGTTGCTCGAACACTTTTCTCGCTTGATTCAGCAGTTCGAGGTGACGCTCGATGGTGTACACCTTACAGCCCAATTCAGCAAGAATGGCCGCCTGATAACCAGAGCCGGTGCCGACCTCCAGCACCTTCCAGCCCGGTTTCGGATTCAACTCCTGCGTCATAAATGCGACAGTGTACGGCTGAGAGATCGTTTGCGCTTTCCCGATTGGCAGAGCCGTATCTTCATACGCACGATTGATGAACGCCGGCCCAACAAACAGGTGGCGCTCGACTTTCGCCATGGCATCTAAGACTCGCTGGTCGGTGATGCCCCGCTCCCGCAACAAGTCGATCATTTCTTTCCGTTCGCGTTCAAATCGAGGCATCAGTACTCCTTGAGCAAGGTGTTGAGAAATCTGAATGTCGTTCGGGCGTTGGTCATATAGCTGCGTTCGTCGGCATAGACTGTTGAAATCGGCACACAACCAATCCGGAAACCTTTTTGTGCTGCCTTGATGAGAAACTCCGTTTCTGCCTCGTAACCGTCCGCGGTTGTTTCAACGGATTCCAAGACTCGTCTCGCAATCAACCGATAGCCGCATTGACTATCCCGGATGGCAACGCCCGTGCGCGCGGAGACGAGGAACGAAGTAATCGAGTTCGAGAGCTTGCGCGGAAACGGCATCGACGTCCCCCAACGGGCGCGATAACCGATAAGGAGGTCAAAACCGGAGAGCTGGTGCATCGCGAAAAACGATGGCAACTCCTCAGGCCGATGTTGAAGGTCGGCATCCATTGTGATCACCATCTGATCACTGGTTGATCGCACCACATAGTCAAACCCGGTGCGGAGCGCCCGCCCCTTGCCGAAGTTTCGGTCGTGCCGAAGGACTCGGACTCCTTCGGCGATGGCTATGGCAGCCGTACGATCTTTCGACCCATCGTCCACAACAAGAATCTGCTCGCGCGGCAGATAGGGTTCGATTCTCCGGATAAGCTCCGGTAACGTCGCTGCCGCATTGAAAGCGGGGATTAGAACAACGGTTTGTTCCATTTATGTGCCTCTTAATGCATCCGCCACACGGGCAACGCGCTTCATCTCTTTCACATCGTGCACACGAACGACATGCGCTCCGTTCAGAATGCACGCAGTGACAGCCGCGGCGGTTCCCTCCAGTCGCTGATCGACCGGAAGGTCGAGAATCGCTCCAATGAACGACTTCCTCGAAGGTCCCACCAGAATCGGGCAACCAAGCGACCTGAATGATCCGAGCTCACGAATGAGCTGAAGATTATGCTGGAGATTTTTGCCAAAGCCTATGCCGGGATCGACCATGATCTGTCGGATACCGGCTGACCTTGCTTTTTGAACTTGCTTTTCCAAGAACTGGCCAACATCTCTCGTAACATGCTCGTAGTTTGGATTCTGTTGCATCGTTTTTGGCGTTCCCTGCATATGCATGATCACGACCGTAGCCCGATACCGTGCCGCAACATTCAACATTTCGTCGTCGAACGTCATTCCACTGATATCGTTAATGATGGTTGCCCCTGCATTCATCGCGGCCTCAGCCACACGCGATTTGTAGGTATCGATGGAGATCGGTATTGGCAACTCCTTCGCAAGCCGTTCAATTACCGGAATCACTCTCCGTAATTCCTCTTCGATCGATACGGGCTCAGAACCCGGTCGTGTCGATTCTCCTCCGACATCAACAAAATCGGCTCCCTCCTCAACCATACGAGAAGCGTGGGCAACGGCCTGGTCGGGGAGAAGATGTTTTCCGCCATCCGAAAAGGAATCCGGTGTAACGTTGAGGATCCCCATAAGATGCGTGCGACTGGAGAGATTGTACACCAGTTCGCCAAACGCGAATTCAAAACGACCATTTGTGGATGTTACTTGGGACATGGAACTCTGTGTGATCGACACGCACACCAGTGCGGTGTGTGTGCAGGAAGGACGGAATGTGGAAAACAGGACTGCGCTTACGGCTCGCTACAGGAGTGGTAGAATCCGCACTTCGGGCAGATGAGTTTGCACTTGCGCCCTTCGAGCACGGTTCCGCAGTTGACGCAGTATTGCCAATAATGATACTCGTCTCGCTTCGGCAACTGGTCGTTTTGGATTTCCGGAACTGCTTTTTCTGTTTGCACGAACATAAGTTAGCAATTAGATCTGCAGAAATCAACCCGCCGCTTACCATGCCAGTCTGAGCAACGCCATTCCCACCGCCTTGACGGCCCAAACCATGTTGAAGGGTTCTTTATCGGTGGTTACACGAGGAATGTCCAACGATGAGTGGTAGTAGAGAGAATAATCGATCGTAACAGAGTCCGGGTGGCCTTTCCACGCCTTTGAGCTCCAGCCCTTCGTCTGCGGAATGGTTTTCGCTTCATCCCACGCTGCCGTGAAGATAGTGACAGAGGGAATCTTCACCTCGGGTAACTTGAGGCGGTCCAAAAAATCCGGTAAAAACACGTAGGAGTCTGTGCCGCCCTGGGAGGGATTGGTGGTTGCTTCCCTCCAGAAACCGGGCCGATCGACGTACTCCTCGGCAACGGTATTGAGGGTACGTAGCAGGGCTTCATTATGAGGAACATCGTTCGATTCAAAGTAGAGGCAGTTGCGACTGGCGCCCGTGCCGATTTCGTCATAATTCATGACGCCAAGAATCTGGTCCAGTGAATCTGCCTGACTTCTTACGTAATGAATTGTGGAGGCGTATTCGCTTCCCCAGACGATAAATTTGATCGTCTTCTTCGGCTTTGGTACAACGCCGTCCCGAATGAGTGATTGTAACGTCCGAGCGACTTCGAGTACCCCTGCTACGCCCGACGCGTTGTCGTCAGCGCCGGGGCCGCCAGAATCGGAGTCGCCGTGAGCACAGACGATATAATATTTTGAATCCTCTCCACGAAGCGTCGCGATAACGGTCTTCGGTTTACCCAGTACGATGACCGTTTTCGTCATGAATGAAACGACGACAGATGTACCCCGTTCTATCTCTGTTTTGAGTCGTTCTCCATTAGAATACGAAATGTTGAAGACGGGAATCGGGTTGTTGTTGGACGGTTTCAAGGCACTGATCAGCGACCAGTTCGTATACTTTTCCGGTGATGCCGGTGCATAGGTGAGGATGCCGATCGCTCCTGCGGTTACCAGCTTCTGGTAGAGATTGTTGTCCACGTGTCGATCCGTCAAAACGAGGAGACTATCAAGAGAGCCTTCATCGGGCAAATCGGTGGATTGGAGATACACCAGTTTCCCTTTCCGCAGAGGAACAGATGGTGAGAATCCTGCTAACCACTCATTCTTGATCAGGTTTCTCAGCCCCTTCGGTTGCTCAACTCTTAAAAGCCAGCGCTCGTGAGTAAACGTTAAGCGCTCCGGCTCTTCAACAATCGTTGCCTCTAATCCATACGACTTCAACTGCTGTAGAAGGTAGCGCGCGCTTCGGTCGCCAGACTTCGTTCCACCCATCCGGTTGCCTAATCTCACAAGATCATGGACCGATTGTTGAAGTCGACGCTGAGAAACACGTGAGCCAAACCGCAACTCTGCCGGGTGTTGAGCAAGAAGAGTTTCTGGAAGAAGAGAAACGAAAAAAAGAAAAGAAAGGATGATCGACGGCATTCGTGATGAAGGGAAATAAGCGACGGATTGGAGTATAGCAAAATCTTTGAAAAAGAAAAAGGGTCGGTGCGTTACCGACCCTTCTGTTCATTCAGGCACTTGCCTTCTTAAAAGCCTTTGACCTTTGCCGCTTTGTCGTACACCAATGAGACAACGAGCCAGCCGATGGCAACCACGACCAGAAGGTTGACCCAGTGCGGTAGGCCGAACATTCCAGACGCAGCGATTGTCGTGTGCGCGTTCACCATCGTCCAAACCAGTGGCACAGACATGTAGGTGTTGTGACGAGACCGCTGTCCGGCCAACGCGACAAGTGCAGGATCGGGAGCAGTTCCTTCTTTGGTAGCGGCGATAATCTTCTTCTGAGACGGCCAGATGCGCATCCAAACGTTGGCAGCCATGATCGTCCCTAACATCGCCCCTACATGGATTACATACGCTCGATAACTAAATTGCGCCCATTCAACCATCAAGTAGGCTACCACGGCAATAATGATAAAACCAACGGCGCCAAAGACCCGAATATCCTTACCTAAACTTTTGGCAAGGATATCATACACTGCGAACATCAAGAAGACCACCGCCAGCATGACGTAGCTTCCTGTGCTCCAGGTGGCGCCCTGGTCAAACATGATACCACCCATGTAGAAGACCAGGCCAAGTAACAGCACACCGGTGACCCAGGTGTACGCGGCACCCCAACGGAAGAAGTACAGCGCCCGGGGCATCAGTTCCGGCACAACTTTTTTCTTGGTCTCGCCGTCCATTGTTGCCGCAAACCCTGCATTGACAAAATTGAAGAAATAGAGTAAGCCAATCCATAAGATTCCTGCCGCAATGTGCAGCCAACGAAACGCTACACTGGAAAGTTCATTCCAGTCCATAAATCCTCCTATAGATAATGGAACAATTGACAGCGTAACATGCCCGACGTATTGTCGAATCTCAAGCCGGCCTATTTAATCAGGCCACAACTAATATACAAAAACGAAAAGGGTCAACCAAACGGCCGACCCCCTCTCCCTCCCCGTCGTCTCAGTATTTATTTCCCGAGAACATACTTTTGATACCGCCTATTGATCCTACCCCAATGGAGGTTAGCGATAAAGTTGTCGATGTACTTAGCTCTCCCCGGCCCATCTTTATGGTAGTAGGCGTGCTCAAAGACATCGCACGCAATCAGTGGTATGCCACCCCAAATCGCTCCGTACTGATGTTCGTCCACCAGGACATTAAGCAAGCGCTTTGAATACAGCATGTCAAATACGAGTAAACCCCAGCCGCTGAGCTTCGCCGCGACTGCCGTCGCTTTGAAGTCTGCCTTCCACGCATCAAACGAACCAAACTCTTTTTCAATCGCTTCCTTGATTTCAGCGCCTTGGTTCGGATCACCATCGCCGCCCATCACTTCCCAGTACACATCGTGTAACAGAGCACCGGAGTGATTCCAGGTGAACCGACGTTTCAACTCACCGATAGTACTATAATTTCCGTTTGCCGTTGCACGGTCTGCACCTTCCAGACCTTTTTCGATGTTATTGAGTGCCGTTACGTAACCTTTATGGTGCGTGTTGTAGTGCCAATCGGTTGTTTCCTGGCTTACAACATTGGAAAGAAGTTTTTTTGCCTCATCGTCCGTATAGGGACGCGGATTGAATTTCCATTCGTATGCCATAGGATTCACCTTTCAAGAAGAATTGAAAACCAGAAAAAACAAGCGGGAACGACTGAAGGATGTATGACAGAAAAAAGATTACAGCATGTTGAGCTGTAATTTTGCCGCCTCGGTCATCATACTGGGATTCCACGGGGGATCAAACGTCAGCTCCACCATCACATTTTTGACGCCGTGAACCATCTGGACGCGGCGCCTGACGTCGGCAGCAATCATCGGAGCCAAACCGCAACCGGGCGCAGTGAGCGTCATCTTCACGTAGACATTCGCCTCACCCGGGATTTCCTCTTCGATCTTTAGGCCGTAGATGAGCCCAAGCTCGACGATGTTCACCGGTATTTCAGGGTCGTAGCATTCTCGCAGTGCAGCCCATACTCTCGACTCCAAATCAGCAAGATTCTCCGACGATTCTTGCTGCGTTTTTTCCACGACCTCCGCGGAACCCGATTCTGGCTTTGGTACTGGTTGTGGGACTTTTTGTTCTTCCATCGCTTTTTCTCAGCTCTCTCTGCTCACACACCAAACGAGTGGCCACAACCACATGTCTTTGCGGCATTTGGGTTATTGAAGACAAAGCCCCGACCTTGAAGGCCATCTGCAAAATCCACCGTGGTGCCCGAAAGATAAAACAAGCTTCGTGGATCGATATACACCGTCAATCCCTGAATGGAGAGTATCTCATCTCCCTCTCGCGGCTTTTCATCGAACGCGAGGACGTAACTCATGCCCGAGCAACCTCCACCTTTCACACCCAGCCGCAAGGCGTGTGTCTCAGGAATCTTGTGCTCAGACTTAATTTTTCGAATCTCCTCTGCGGCTCGCGCAGTGATCACGACCTCTTCCGTCGTCTTTGGAGTTGTTTGTGTTAGGACGTCCATAATCCTCTCTCCTTTGTTCGTACAACAATGATACGGCGAAGTTTACTCAGTTGAAACGGCGACATCCTTTGCCTCCACCGCGCTCTTCAGCGCGTGCCAGGCAAGGCTCGCACACTTCACGCGTGCAGGAAATTCGCTCACACCTGAAAAGGCCGCAAGCTTCCCCAACTCCTCAAGATGCTCCTCACCATGCAATTCGCCCGTGACCAGCTTGTGAAACGTGTCAAATAACGCTTCAACCTCTGCCCGCGTTTTACCTTTGACAACCGAACTCATCACCGATGCCGATGCTTTCGAGATGGCACAGCCGGATCCGGTAAAGCTCACATCCTTAATCACATCCCCTTCGACCTTGACATAAATCGTGTACCGGTCACCACACAAGGGGTTATAACCTTCCACCGTGCGGTCGGCGTCTTCCATCGTCCGGTAGTTGCGGGGATTCTTGTTGTGGTCAAGAATCAGTTCTTGGTACAGTGTTTTCAACTCAGACATTAGTGAAACACCTCACGCACCCTTCGCAATCCATGCACGAGGGCATCGACTTCTTCTCTTGTGTTGTACAGTGCAAACGATGCCCGCGCCGTCGCCGGTACACCGAACCGTTCCATCACCGGCATCGCACAATGATGTCCGGTACGAATGGCAATACCCTCACTATCCAAAATTGTCCCCACGTCGTGCGCGTGAACACCATCGACCACAAACGAAATCACGCCCACCTTCTGCCGTGCCGTGCCGATGATCTTGATACCCCCCATGCTCGAAAGTGCATCCGTCGCGTAGCCAAGCAGTTCGCGTTCATACTCCTCCACCGCTTTCGCATCCAACTTCATGAGGTAATCGATCGCCGCGCCGAAGCCGATTGTGTCGGCGATGTTCGGCGTGCCCGCTTCAAACTTGTACGGCAAATCGTTATACGTCGTCTTTTCGAACGTGACCGCTTTGATCATATCGCCCCCACCCTGATACGGCGGCATCTGCTCAAGCCATGTTATTTTTCCGTAGACGGCTCCGATACCCGTAGGGCCATACATTTTGTGGGAAGAGAAAACATAGAAATCGCAATCGAGGTCACGAACATCAACACGCAGATGAGGAGCGGCCTGTGCACCGTCAATACACACGGGGATTCCTCGTTCATGAGCGAGGAGGACCATTTCTTGAATAGGATTGACCGTTCCGAGCGCATTCGACACATGCGTCAACGAAACAATCTTGGTTTTCCCGTCGAGGAGTCGGCGATATTCATCCAACTCGATCTCGCCGTCGTCATTGATGGGGATGACACGCAGCACTGCTCCTCTCTCCTCACACACCATCTGCCATGGAACAATATTAGAGTGATGTTCCATGCCAGAGATCAGCACGACGTCTCCCGCGTTGATAAAACGCTTGCCGAAACTGTGGGCGACAAGGTTGATACCTTCCGTCGCCCCGCGAACAAAAACGATTTCCTCCACCTTTTCAGC
This sequence comes from Bacteroidota bacterium, assembly GCA_035574455.1. Classification (GTDB taxonomy): domain Bacteria; phylum Bacteroidota; class Ignavibacteria; order UBA10030; family UBA10030; genus DATLYT01. The sequence goes on along the minus strand of DATLYT010000113.1, from coordinate 4,627 downwards.
ATTAAGGAATCTCCTCACCCGCTCCCTGCTCGCCTCGTACTCGGCCGTCGCTTGCACGCTTAAGGTGTGCACCCCGCGATGAACGTTGGAGTTTATCGTAGTATAATACCGCTGAAGAGCATCCAACACTACTTGCGGCTTTTGCGTGGTGGCGGCGTTATCAAGATACACCAGCGGCTTCCCGTTCACGCGTTGCTGGAGAATGGGAAAATCGTTGCGGATGCGTGCAACGTCAAACCTTGACTTCGCCGGAGCCGCCGCTGTGATGTTGACTACTGTGCTCATTCTGCTTCTAATTCGTGCGCCTGCTCTAACCGCTTGTGAAGGATCGAATGAATATGCTCGCGCAGCGGCTCGACTTTGATGCGGTCAATGACGTCGCTGGCAAACGCATAAATGAGGATATCCCGCGCCTTGTTCATGCTGACGCCACGGGAGCGCAAGTAAAATAACGCCTCATCATCAAGCTGGCCGATGGTTGCGCCGTGCGTGCATTTCACATCGTTCGCGAAAATCTCTAACTGTGGCTTTGTATCGATCGATGCTTCATTCGAAAGAATCAGATTCTTGTTTGTTTGCTTCGCATCGGTTTTCTGAGCGTCCTTGCGAACCAAAATCTTACCGTTGAAGACCCCTTTTGCCTGTTCCGCCAAAATGCCTTTGTAGAGCTCATGGCTTGGACAATGCGGCTTCGCGTGGTCGATGCAGGTATGATTGTCGATATGCTGCTTACCGATACCGAGATACAAGCCGTTCAGTGTGGCCTCAGCTCCCTCCCCAGCCAGTGTTGCCGTGATGTTATTACGTACCAGGCGACCGCCAAAGGTGATAGCGTTTGATGTGAACGAACTGTCGCGATCCTGATGAACGTGGAGCGTTCCGATATGAAACGCGTTATCGCTTTCCAGCTGAAGCCGGTCGTGCTCCACGACGGCATTCTTCGCCAGCACAATCTCCGTCACCGTGTTCGTCCAATATGGGGTATCGACAAGACTGCCGTACGTTTCAATAAAGGCAATCTGACTGCTCTCCTCAGCAATAATCAAGTTGCGAGGATGAGAAAGAATTTCTGCCTCTGACCCGGCGCTGAGCATCATCAAGTGGATCGGTTTCTCGACGACGGTACGAGCCGGCACATACATAAACACCCCGTCGCTGAGAAATGCCGTGCTCAGTGCAACGAAAGCGTTTTCGTCGTAGCGGGCATACTTCGCCAGGTGCTGCTCAACAAGGTCGGGATATTGTTTGATTGCTTCGGCAAGGCTGCTGATGCGGACACCAGCGGGCAGGTCGGTAATGGAGGAAAGCTCTTTGGAGAATTGACCGTTAATACAGACAATACGAATCCACTCGGGGTGGCCAAATGAAAACCGCTCAAGCTCCTGGGGAGTAACCTTCGACCGTGTGTGTGTCACCGAAGGAACGAATGAACCGTTGGCTATCGGAGAAACGTCGGTATACCTCCACTCCTCGTTCTTCGTTGTCGGAAATCCGAGCTCTGCGAACTTCGCTATGGCTGCCTTACGAATTGCGTGTAATCGGGTAGACGCTTCGCCGTTGAGACTCTTCTCAAACCGTTCGAAATACGAAAGGTACTGCTCTGTCTTTTTTGTTATCTGCTGCATGCCACTCCCTTTTTACGTCCCATTTCTTTACGCATGGACTACGGCTTTTTCCGCTTCCTCGCGAACCCAGTCGTAGCCTTTCTCTTCCAATTCGAGTGCCAATTCCTTGCCGCCCGACCGGACAATGCGTCCATCGACCAGAACGTGGACGACATCCGGCACCACATAGTTCAACAGCCGCTGGTAGTGTGTTACCACAATAACGGCGCGATCTTTGCTGCGCAGTTTGTTGATGCCGTTCGCAACAATACGCAGCGCATCGATGTCAAGACCCGAATCGGTCTCGTCCAGCACGGCAAGCTTCGGTTCCAACACCGCCATCTGGAAAATTTCATTCCGCTTCTTTTCGCCGCCGGAAAATCCCTGATTGACGGGACGGCTCAACAACGACTCATCCATCTCCACCAGCTTGGCTTTCTCCTTGACGAGCTTGAGGAAATCCATGGCATCAAGCTCCTCCAGACCTCGGCTCTTCCGAATTGCATTGAGCGCGGCACGCAAGAAGTACGTATTGCTGACGCCCGGGATCTCGACAGGATACTGAAACGCGAGGAAGACTCCTTTCTGTGCTCGCTCTTCCGGATCGAGCTCCAAAAGGTCCAGCCCATCATAAAGAATTTGACCTTCCGTAATGTCGTACGCATCGCGCCCTGCAATCACTTGCGCGAGCGTACTTTTCCCCGAGCCGTTGGGACCCATGATGGCATGGACTTCGCCAAGGTTGACCTTCAGATTCACGCCACGCAGAATTTCGTTTCCGTCTATTCCTGCATGAAGATTCTTAATTTCCAACAATGTCATTGCACTCCACCTTTGTTCAAGTTGATGTTTGATTCCACGCGACTCATCCTACACTGCCTTCCAGACTGATGCTGAGAAGCTTTTGGGCTTCGACAGCAAACTCCATCGGTAACTCGCGAAATACTTCTTTACAGAATCCGCTAACGATCATGTTGACCGCATCTTCAGTCGCAAGACCACGTTGTTTGCAGTAAAAAATCTGGTCTTCACCAATTTTCGATGTGGATGCCTCATGCTCGATGCGGGCGCTTGTATTCTTAACCTCCAGGTATGGAAACGTATGCGCGCCGCATTTATCACCGATTAGCAGGGAGTCGCACTGTGAATAATTCCGCGCTCCTTCTGCACTCCGCTTGATGCTGACTAAACCGCGGTAAGAATTCTGCCCATGTCCGGCAGAAATGCCTTTCGATACGATGGTGCTCTTCGTATTCTTGCCGATGTGAATCATCTTCGTGCCAGTATCCGCCTGCTGATAATTGTTGGTAACAGCGACGGAGTAAAACTCCCCCACCGAATTATCACCGATCAGCAAGCACCCCGGATATTTCCAGGTAATCGCGGCGCCAGTCTCCACCTGCGTCCATGTAATCTTCGAGTTTTTGCCAAGACACTTGCCACGCTTCGTCACGAAGTTGTAGATCCCGCCTCGCCCCTCTTTATCACCTGGATACCAATTCTGAATCGTCGAATATTTAATCGTCGCGTTATCCAGCGCTACTAATTCGACCACCGCTGCATGCAGCTGATTCTCATCCCGCATCGGAGCCGTACAGCCTTCCAAATAGCTGACATACGCACCCTCTTCAGCGACGATGAGTGTTCGCTCAAACTGTCCCGTCTCCCGCGCGTTGATGCGGAAGTACGTCGAGAGCTCCATCGGGCAGCGGACGCCTTTCGGAATAAACGCAAAGGAGCCGTCGGAGAAGACGGCGGAGTTCAGTGCTGCGAAGAAATTGTCCGTGTAGGGAACGACTGAACCAAGATATTTCCGGACAAGGTCGGGATGGTGCTGAATCGCTTCGGTCATCGAGCAAAAGATGATGCCCGCCTCCTCCAGCTTCTTCTTGAACGTAGTCGCGACCGAAACGCTGTCGAACACCGCATCCACTGCAACGCCGGCAAGCAGCTTTTGTTCCTCAAGAGGAATACCGAGCTTCTCAAAGGTACGGCGAATCTCCGGGTCGACTTCGTCCAGACTGTTCAGCTTGGGCTTTTTCTTCGGTGCCGAATAGTACCGGATGTCCTGATAGTCAATCGGCCCGTATTTGATGTTCGCCCACTTGGGCTCAGCGCCCTCCTTCCAGAGCTTCTCCCAATGGCGGAAGGCCTTCAGGCGCCAGTCGAGCATCCAATCTGGTTCACCCTTCTTCTCCCAGATCAGCCGGATGATCTCTTCGTTGATCCCCTTCGGAACGGTATCATACTCTACGGCAGTCTCAAAGCCGTACTTGTATTCTTGCGTTGCTAACTGTTCTATGGTATTGGTTTCTGTGCTCATGGTCCTTATTCCAACTTCTTAGCTTGCGGTGCTTTGTGAAGCAGCGGGTTTTGAAGCCGCGGTCGCAGCGGGTCGCGCGGCAGCCGGAGCCGATTTTGCCGGAGCGACGGGCTTGACCGGAGGCTTCTTGAATTCTGGATAATGCAGCACCCAAGTCAGCTTGTCTACCTTTTTCAGGATGTTGGCTTCCTCCAGAGACTCAATCACCTTTCGAGCAAGCTCCTCAGCCTCAAGATACTTGTATTTAATTTTATTCAGCTCGAGAAACGCCATCACTCCGTAATGTAAATCACGGAAGAAGACGTTCGAAAGATGGTAGAGGTGGTACTTCGCCTTGAGAAATTTCAGAAATTCAGTTCTCTTGTCATTGAATAATGTAAGATGTTCCAGCATAGTCATTCTCTCTGTGTTAAATGATTTCCTGGACGGTCATTTTATCGAACAACACATTCAGATTACGCTGTAATTTCCCGAGAGGCCGACGGATGGTGCAACTGTCAAACAGGTAACAGCTTTCAGGCCCCTCGGAATAGCACTCGGCCACCATCGGTCGCTCTTCCTCGATAATCCGAATGACGAATGAGACTGTTAGTTCATTCGGCTTCCGAGAAAGCGCATAGCCGCCTTTGACACCTTGCGACGAACGGACAATACCAGCCCTTGCCAGCTTCTGCAACACTTTCGCTAAGAGCTCGTAAGG
>DATLYT010000112.1:0-10238 GCA_035574455.1 Bacteroidota bacterium | reverse complement strand
GAGATGTTACTAAAAGCTATCTCAAGAACAGTATCTCGCGGCGCCGCAAAGACCGCAACGTTGAATTTGATCCAACTAAGCACCTTTTCCGCGGTGCGTTCGTTGCGGAAAGTCTTTTTGAGATGGTTCTACTTACTATTTTCAGCTGGTGACAGGCTCACCCGTGCCCAAACCTTCAACGGATCGGGTTGTTCGGCAGGACCTTGGGGACTACCGCCCCCCGCACGACCGCGTCCTCTGCCTCCGCCACTTGTCGGAAGTCCCTGCCGCTGAGCCGCAGGAAGTCGATCCGGTGCGAACGGGTTGGCCTCAAGCCCAACACTCAGCGGGTTCGTTGGAACTGCCTCAATCGACCACCGGTACTGGGACGAGAGTTTGAGCGGCACTTTGAGCTCATAAACCAGCACGTCTTGATGACGTCCCAAACGCACATTTACTCCAGCAAATTGTCCTATCGTTCCCCGCATAGTTTGCTCTTGTCCGGGCCCTATCAGTTCTAACTCCGGCCGCTGTCGTTGGAGTGCAATCCCGAGGAAATCTACATCCGCTTGGCCCGGCCGAGGCAGCATTCGCGCTGGCGCTTCCATGCCGAGCGGGAAACGAACTCCGAACGAATGTTTCTCTTTTCCTTCCGGGTCAAACCAAACCGTCATGCCCATGGCCAAGATTTGAAACTGCACTTGTCTGTCGGAAGTCGTAAAGCAGAGATAGAGGAATTCATCATCGTGTTGAATGCCAAGCGTTGCGTTGTAATTACTCAGGACAACGGTTTTTCCCTCCCATTCCTTTGCATTCCCGTCGATAGTCACTTCGGCCGTTCGATGTTGACTGGTCAGTTCCAACGGACTGCGGCAGGAATTGAGGAGAAGGAGTGCGGTGAGCGATGCTGGGAGAAAAGTAATAGATAAAATTCTCTTCATAGGCGGTATCCCTTTGTTGGTCCGAGGTAGTTATGATATCATAGGCAGAAGCAGAATCCATCACCACGGTGCCAGAAGTTAGACGGATGGTTACAGAGATAGTTTCTTGTACTGTGGAATATCCTTCGTCGGGGGAAAACCCCACGACGCGGGTTTCGTGATTAGTGAGGCCGTCGACTTATAGTTGATGGCGACCGCAATGAGCAACAATGATCATGCACTCTTTTTAGAATGGTTAACTTGAGGATATTTATTTCGTATATTATCAGGCACTTGATCTGTCAGCGGCGTGTACAATGTTCCCTATTCGATTAGGAGTTACTATGAAACGACTCACCTGGTGTTTTCTCGTATTGTTCTTACTATTCGGAGAAAGTCGAGCCATGCAAGGATCTATCTTCCCGTACAAGTATCATTCTGAGGTCTTACCAAATGGTCTGAAGGTCATTCTCATCCCGATGGAAAGTCCCGGTCTTGTCTCGTACTACACCGTTGTGCGGACGGGAAGTCGGGATGAGGTCGAACCCGGCAAGTCCGGGTTTGCACACTTCTTTGAGCACATGATGTTCCGCGGCACCAAGAAGTATCCCGGTCCCGTTCGAGATAGCATCATCACGAGTCTTGGAGCCAGCGGCAACGCCTACACTTCGGATGATATTACGGCATATTATTACAACTTTGCCAAGGAGGATTTGGAAAAGATCATCGAGTTAGAGAGTGATCGCTTCCAGAATCTGTCGTACACGGAGCCAGTGTTTCAAACGGAAGCCGGCGCGGTCTACGGCGAATACCGGAAGAATATTACCAGCCCGTTCGCGTTGCTCAACGAGCGCATGCGTGATCTCGCGTTCGATGTTCACACCTACAAGCACACCACCATCGGTTTTGAGGCAGACATTAAAGCCATGCCGCAGGGATTCGAGTATAGCAAATCGTTTTTCCATCGTTTCTATCGGCCGGATAACGTGGTGTTGCTCATCGCGGGCGATATCGATACAAGAGGGACACTCTCGCTCGTGCAAAAGTATTACGGCGCATGGGAGAAGGGTTACGTGCCACCTCAAGTTGCTCCGGAACCGCCTCAACAAGGCGAGCGAACGGGAGAAGTTGCGTACCCGGGCCGAACGCTCCCGATACTCAACATTGCCTACAAAGGTGATGCGTTCAACCCGAAGAACAGGGACTATGTTGCAGCGTTGTTGTTAGGTGAGTTGGCGTTTGGAGAAAATAGCGATCTGAATAAAAAGCTCTATCTCAAAGAGCAGAAAGTACAATTCCTTTCGCCAAGTATCGGCTTCAATCGAGATCCCGGGTTGTTCCAAATCTACTCGATGGTGAAGAAAGTCGATGATATCGGCTATGTGCGGGATGAAATCTATCGCACGTTGGAGGAGTTTAAAACAAAGCCTGTGGACGAGAAAAAACTCACGGACCTTAAACGACGGAATAAGTACAGCTTCTTGATGGGGCTGGATGCGCCGAGCCGTGTGACAGCAGGCTTGGCTCGCGTTGTGGCGATCACCGGCGGCATTGAAGCGATCGATGAACTCTACGCTACGGCTGATACGATCACACCGCAAGACATCATGAATGCCGCAAAGAAATATTTCAGTCCCGAGCGGCGTACAGTTCTTGTCCTGAAAGGAGTTCAACAATGAAACGGACGTTGATTGCTGTCTTCGCGCTTGTGTCTCTCATGATTCCAATCACCTTGCTTGGAGGTACCGCTGTGTTTGATGATCATCTCGTACTGCTTCCCGTCAAAAACGATCCAACGATTTCCTTCCGGATCTGGTTCAAGGTCGGCTCGCAAAATGACCCTCCGGGGAAAGAGGGCCTCGCGGAAATTGTCGCCTCCATGTTGACGGAGGCTTCAACGCAGAAAAATAGCTACGAGCAAATCCTCGAGAAGCTCTATCCGCTTGCGGCGAGTTATTCTGCAACGATGAACGTGGAGATGACGGTCATCTATGGAAGAACGCATAAGGATAATCTACAGGAATTTTATCCGCTCTTTGCCGATGCCATTCTTGCCCCTGCGTTCAAACAGGAAGACCTCGACCGCATCAAGAGCGAAGCGTTGAACTATCTGGAAAACACGCTGCGGTACGCGAATGATGAGGAGTTGGGGAAGGCCGTTTTGTATAATGAGATTTTTGCCGGAACGCCGTACGGTCACATCACCACCGGCACGATTGAAGGCGTGAAAAGCATTACGCTTGATGATGTGAAAGCATTCTACAAGAAGTACTACACGCGGGACAATGTCGTGATCGGGCTCGGTGGGGGATATGATCACGCGCTGCTGGACAGGCTGAAGAAAGACATTGCTACATTGCCTGCCGGTAGTGTGCCGCCTGTTGCGAAGCCAACCCCGAAGCAGCTGGATGGATTCCACGTTACCATCGTTGAGAAAGATGCTCCTGCGACCGCGATCAGTATGGGCTATCCCATCGGTGTGTTGCGCGGGACGAAAGACTGGTATGCGCTCGCCATCGCGAATTCGTGGTTGGGTGAACATCGGAATTCCAGCAGTCATCTCTACCAGGTCATACGAGAAAAGCGAGGCTTGAACTACGGCGACTATTCGTACATTGAACATTATCCCAACGGCGGGCAACTGATGCTTCCTCCGCAGAACGTCGCCCGGCGGCAGCAGATTTTCGAGATCTGGATTCGGCCTGTTCCCCACGAGACTCGCCACTTTTCTCTCCGGGCGGCGTTGCGAGAGTACAAGAAGTTGGTCGAGAACGGAATGAGCGAAAGCGACTTCAACCTGACGAGGAACTTCCTGAAAAAGTATGTCCTGAACTACGCCCAGACGACGATGGAACGGCTCGGCTACGCACTGGACGATAAGTTCTACGGCATCAACGGCAGTCACCTCGAACTGTATCGTTCGATGATGGACAAACTGACGCTCAACGACGTCAATTCTGCTATCAAAAAACACTGGCAATACGGGAAGATGCAAATTGCCATCATCACCAAGGATGCACAATCTTTGAAAGAGGCATTGCTGAACAACAGCCCAAGTCCGATTACCTACGCGTCACCGAAACCGGATCAGGTACTGGCCGAGGACAAGGAGATTGCCGTCTTTCCGGTGAACGTGAAGCCGGAACATATTAAAATCGTTCCAGTAACGGAGCTGCTGGTGAGGTAATCATGGCGCCACATCTTCAGCGAGAAGAACGCAGGGAAATGTTATTGCGAACTTCCGCGGAATTGGGTTGAAGCAAATTCGTTCTTGCACAGCAATGGCGGGTTAATTCGCTTGATAAGCGCCTGCCCGTGAGAATGGGCCTCGGAATAACAAGAGGAAAAGAAATACCTCCGCTCCATACCCTGCGCGTTCCTTTGCGACCTCTGCGGTTAGTTTTCCTGACAGGGCTAACGAGCGACCGCGACACAGCTACACTTTCACGTAATCCTCAAACACAAATCCCTCATGCTCTTCACGTGAGACCAGTCGGTATCGTGTGCCGATCAAGTGCTTGTACGGTGGAAAGAACGTATCACCCTCTACTTCTTTATCGATGATCGTCAAGTGCAGCTCGTCTGCGTGGTCGAGTAATTGAGCAAAGATTTCGCCTCCACCAATCACAAAGACCTTCTCTTCTTTCTCAAGGGCTTGCAACGCTTGCGCAAGCGTGGGGTAAGTTTCGACGTTGGGAATGGTGTGCGATGTCAGCACGACGTTCCGACGGTTGGGAAGAAGTTTCCCGAGCGACTCGTAGGTTTTTCGTCCCATCAGCACCGTATGGCCTGTGGTGAGATGTTTGAAGCGCTTGAGATCTTCGGAGATGTGCCAGGGGAGCTTGCCATCCTTGCCGATGACACGATTGCGGCTCAGAGCGGCAATGATGATGAGCTTCATAACTTGTTCGTCGAGACGTCCGATGTTAGGGCGCGTGGGTTGCAGCCAGACTTATACCGCCACCTCGAACTTGATCGGTTCGTCGCACTCGTAGCCGACAAGCTCGAAATCCTCGAACTTCAGGTCGTCCAGCGGCTTCTTGGCAATGATGAGCTTCGGTAGCGGCTTCGGCTTTCGCTTGAGCTGCTCTTTGAGACCATCGATGTGGTTGACGTAGATGTGTGCATCGACGATGGTGTGGCTGAAGAATCCAAGCTCCAGCCCAACTTCCTGAGCGATGGCTTGTGTGAGGAGCGAATAGGCGGCGATGTTAAACGGAATGCCAAGAGCAATGTCGCCGCTGCGCTGCGTAAGATGGCAGTTGAGTTTATTCCCTTGCACGTTGAAGACAAAGGAAAAATGGCAGGGTGGGAGCTTGCTCGTCAGCGCGTTGCCGGGTTCCCAGGCGCTCACAACCATCCGGCGGGAGTTCGGATTCGTTTTCAGAAGTTTGATGACCTCTGCGATCTGGTCGATTTCTTTGACCTCGTACTGCCCTGTCTTTGGGTTGATCTGTGCGCTTGGGAAGCGCCTCCAGTATCGACCGTACGCGGTGTCGAGGTTTCCATTCTCGTCTGCCCATGCGTCCCAGATTTTCGTATGCTGACGGAGGTTGCGGATATGATCTTCGCCGGAAAGATACCAGAGAACTTCGTGAAGTATCGCTTTGAAGTTCATCTTCTTTGTCGTGAGCAGAGGGAACCCTTCGCTCAGGTCGATTTTCATGTACTCCGAAAAGGTCGAAATCGTATCGATGCCGGTGCGATTCTTTTTGAGGGTCCCCTTGTTCAAGACCCGCTCGACGAGGTCAAGGTATTCGCGCATGGATTATCCCTTGGTTAACGACCGCAAGGCTATATTGATTTTTGATTGTACCCGTGGTCAAATATAATGCCGGATAAAGCAAAAGACAACCTACGACGAAACTGATTCTGCCTTGTTATAACGCATAGTTGAGAATCTTTGAAACGAGTTTGGCAGTCGTAAGGTCGGGGTGGTGCAGACCCTTAATCGGTGCGAGCTCTACCACATCACAGCCGACGATCCGTTTGTTTTTGCCGACCTTCTTGAGGCAACGCATCACCTCATCCCAGAAGAGGCCGTTCGGTTCGGGCGTACCCGTTGCCGGCATCAGGGACGGGTCAAAACCGTCGACATCGAACGAAATGTACACCTGGTCTGTCAGTCGGTCGACGACCACATCATCCCACTCCTTGAACACTTTGGTGTACTTGCCTTGGCGTATTTCATGAGCGTAAAACGTATTCACGCCGTGGTCTCGAATGTATTCCGCCTCCTCTTTGCATTGCGCTCGGATGCCGACTTGCACCAGCCGCTTTGGATCAAGGAACTCGCACACGCGCGCCATCACGCTCGCGTGGCTGAACTTGTTCCCCTGATATTCAGCACGTAGGTCGGAATGGGCATCGAACTGCAAGACGGAGAGGTTAGGATACTTCTTGGCATGGGCAGCAATCGTGGCGGAGGAAATCGTATGCTCCCCACCGAGTGTTACGACGAATTTCCCTTGTTGGACGAGTGCATCAACCGTATCGAAAATGATCTGGAGAGCAGCAGCATCTTTTTTCTTACCGAACTGTAAGGGGTTGAGTGTTGCAATCCCGTGTTCTCGGTAAATTTCTCGTCCGGTCTCCTCATCGTACAATTCTACGTACTGGGAGGCGGTGAGAATCGCTTGCGGGCCATGCTTTGTCCCTCCCCCGTAACTCACCGTGTGCTCGTATGGCGCAGGAAGGATGATAATCTTCGACGACTCAAATGAGGAGTACTGATTTTCAATCGCCAGGAAATTGGACTTGATACCGAGTGTCGTATACATACGGGAAGGGTTAGAGATCAATACGGACAGTCGGGAGTGCTGATATTCGACTGTCGGAACTTGACGTTTGGCTACCCAATATACCGAAATCTTGCAGAAAATCAAAAGAAAACCTCGAGAAAGGTTGCTTGATTAAGATTCTATTTGTCGCGATACTTTCACACCTGTTCGCTCATGAATTCCTCGCGCCGCGTTTATTTCATCTTCCTCATTCTTGTCGCTGGTTGGTGCAGTCTCATCCTCGCTGCACCGATGCTCCAATCCTTCTCCGGTCAGACACAACCGCTTGCCGCTCTGCTGTATCGATTTTTTTCTCGTATCTGTCATCAACTCGCTGAGCGGTCGTTTCAATTCAACGGCCATCCGTGGGCAGTTTGTATCCGCTGTAGCTCAATCTATGGCGGATTCCTCTTCGGCTTGCTCTTGTTTCCTCTTCTTCAGGGTTTTGCGAAGCGGAGAATCCCCTCACGCGCATGGCTCCTTCTCGCGTGTCTACCAATGATCGTCGATGTCGCGCTCGGGCTCTCCGGTATTCACCAGAGCAACGTATGGACGCGTCTGGTTACCGGCCTCCTGTTCGGTGTCGCGGCACCGTTCTATCTCTTGCCTCCGCTCTTTGAAGCGGTGGCGCAGTATTTTTCTCAATTCTCAACCAGAAAGGGAGACCCCCTATATGCTCGAAAAACCGAGTAAATTTCGTTCAGCAGCATTGGCCGGAACGGCGATGGGAGTTGTTTCTGCCCTACCGGGTCTCAGTCTCATCAATTGCTGTTGTTGCGCGGGGATCATCGGTGGCGGAATTTTCGCCGTCTACCTGTACAAGCAGGAATTCACAGAAGGCATGCTGCCATTGGAATCGAGCGATGGACTGGTGCTGGGCATTCTCGCAGGACTTGTCGGGGCATTTGCAGCGACGGTCATCTCCATGATGGTCCTGTTCGTCTTCGGCGCGTGGGAGACAGAGCTCCTGCGTGGGTTTGTTGACAAACTCCTCGAATCGATGGAAGAGTCCGGAGATCTCCCCGCCGGGATGTCGGATGAAATTCGCGAGATGATGGAACAAGCGATGGCAGAATCAACCTCGGTTGTCGGCATTCTCAGCGGCTTAGTCATGAATCTGATTATCTACCCGATTTTTGGGATGCTCGGTGGACTGCTGGGCTACACGTTCTTCAAACCAAAACCCGTTCCTCCCAGTGCGCCGGCAACTCCGCAGCAGTAAGATTCTTGCACTCTTAACGCTGCTCCTCTGCTGTACCCAAGGGAGTAACGGCCAGGGCGCGATAACGCACATCCACGCTGTCTTGCAAGACCAGGTTGAAGCATGGAACCGTGGCGACATCGAAGGCTACATGCAAGGCTACTGGAAATCGGACAGCACGGTCTTCGTCAGCGGCGGCTCGATTCTTCATGGTTGGAAGAATGTTCTCGAGCGTTACAAGAGAAACTACGGCATGAAAGAAAAGATGGGGAAATTGGAATTTCGCGAACTCACAATTCGCGTAGTTTCCCCAACAGCCGCGATCGCGCACGGAGTCTGGAAATTGTATCGAGCGACCGATGCACCGTGGGGGAGATTCACACTTATCCTGGAAAAGAAACCGGAGGGATGGAGAATTACGCACGATCACACGTCATCCGCGGAAGAATGACCTGAAGAGTTGGCGTTCACCTTTTTTGGTTGAGGAAGACAGCGAAATGTGTAAGTCGAGGGAGAATAACACTCTACGAGAGCGTGATGAGTGTTCAGAGTCCGATGATCGATATAGTTCACCATTAGAGCGAAGACTTCATGCTTCGCCGAGCGATCGCGTTCCCTTCTGATAACGATGCACTCCAAACTCGTACCAATCGTACTTGAAGGCTCCGTCATTCGCCTCGAGCCCCTCACGTCCTCCCACCTTGATGCCCTCTGTGCCGTTGGTCTCGACCCTGAGCTTTGGAAGATGACGCTGACTAATGTACAAACTCGCGAGGATATGCAGTCCTACATCGAGGCGGCGTTGAGGGCTCAAGAGCAAGGAACTGCGCTACCGTTTGTGATTGTGGAACGAGCCACGGGCACGGTAGTGGGCAGTACACGGTATATGAACATTGACCTTCCCAATCGTAAGCTTGAGATCGGCAGCACGTGGGTGGCGAAACAATGGCAACGCACGGCGGTGAACACCGAGGCGAAATATCTGTTGCTACGACATGCGTTCGAAGAACGGGGTTGTCTTCGCGTGGAGTTTAAAACCGATGTGCTGAATACACAGTCCCGCAACGCGCTTCTCCGCATTGGGGCAAAGGAAGAGGGCGTTCTGCGCAAGCACCAGATCACGCAGACGGGTCGCGTGCGGGATTCGGTGTACTACAGCATTATTGACACGGAATGGCCGGAGGTGAAAAGGCGATTAGAGAAGAAATTGGGAATGCAACTTGCGTAGGGGCGATGTGCCAACTCACCAGTACGAGTTATTTCTGTGATTCGTTCAGCAACATCAACACGGTTTTTGTAAATTCGTACGACATCCTCAGAGCTGATGCCGACATGTAGGTGGACGAATCCTGCGGTGTGTGCATCACCTGAAGGACTTTGGGGAAATGTTCCCCACCGCGGTTCTCGCCTGAAAGCCATCCCACAATTCTCTCGCCATCGCCCTTTGGGACAATGCTGATGGAGATGTTTTCGAGTTTTGCCGCCGCAAACGAGAGATGGTCGGAGCTGGGATAGGTTGGATGTTCGAAGAACGGAAACCTCGTTTTGTCGCGCGCCGCTCGAACAAACCGCATGACCAGATCATCATCTCCACCACCGACGGGACCAACGTAGACCTCTTCTCCGGTTCCCTCAACGTCTAAATTCACCATCGCCAGATGCCGGTCACGATCGCGTGATTGCCGGACATATACTGCTGAGCCTATCAGACCGACCTCTTCTTGGTCGAAGAAGCAAAAATCAATAGTGGCATTCCACGGGTAGTCCTTCAGCGTCCGAATCAACCCCAGCACCACCGCCACACCACCACCGTTGTCGTTTGCACCGGGTGAATTTGGAACCGCATCGCAATGCGCCCCGACGACAATGTGCCGCTTTCCCGCTCCCATCCGGACGATGATATTCTCACCGATGACGCGAGTTCCTTGCGCTCCAGCTTTGACCGTCGTGTCAAACGGCATCGTGCGAAACGGCACCTTCATTGCCCGGAGTTCTTGTTTGATGAACGCCCGCCGGCCCTCGTTCGTTTTTCCTTCGATGCGTCGGACATACTGAAGCAACTCTGTGCCGATATCTTGTGAGGAAAACGATGGAAGGAGAAAAAGTACAACAAATAGGAATTGCTTTTGACGCATGAATCCTCGTCGTTACTGAGCTTTCAGTTTAATCCGGAACGTCGAACCGCCGCCGATGGTGCTTTCCTTGAGAAAAAGTTTTCCGCTGTGGTAGGACTCGACAATCCGCTGGGCGAGGCTCAGTCCCAACCCCCACCCTCGTGATTTCGTTGAGTATCCCGGCCGGAAAATTTCTTTCCGAAATCTCATATCGATCCCTTTGCCGTTGTCCTTGACATCGACG
>DATLYT010000111.1:0-4421 GCA_035574455.1 Bacteroidota bacterium | reverse complement strand
GCTTGCGAGAAGATCAACCCGTTCGTTAACCCAAGATTCCGCTTCATCTGCTCTGGATAGACGACAAGGTTCTCGACAATCTTCGTGAACTCCGCCAGCATATAGTCAAGCAGGATGCAGCTATCGGGAATGACGATGCGCTCGACGGAGGAATGCGTGATATCCCGCTCGTGCCACAACGCGATATTTTCCATTGCCGCGAGAGCATTCCCTCGCAACACGCGCGAGAGGCCCGCGATCCGCTCGCAGGTGATCGGATTGCGCTTGTGCGGCATCGCCGAAGAGCCTTTCTGACCTGTCGAGAAGAATTCCTCTGCCTCAAGCACCTCCGTTTTCTGCAGATGGCGAATTTCCGTCGCAAACTTCTCCAGCGAACTGCCGCAGACCGCGAGGGCGTTCATAAACTCCGCATGCCGATCGCGTTGCAATACCTGCGTCGAGATCGGAGCGGGTTTCAGCCCTAAGTTCTCGCAAACATAACGCTCAACAGACGGGTCGAGATGGGCATATGTGCCAACCGCCCCGGAAATCTGACCGACGGAAATGGTTTCCTTCGCCGATCTCAGCCTCTCGATGTTGCGCTGCGTCTCTGCATACCAGAGCGCCAACTTCAAACCGAAGGTCACTGGCTCAGCATGAACCCCGTGCGTCCGGCCCACCATCACCGTGTATTTGAATTCCTTCGCCCGCCTCGCCAAGACCTCCTTCAGCTTCTCCAATCCTGCAAGCAACAATTCTGCCGATTGCTTCATCTGGACGGCGAGCGCAGTATCCAGAACATCCGACGACGTCATGCCGAGATGGATGAAACGTGACTCAGGGCCAACGTGCTCACCGACGTTTGTCAAAAAAGCGATCACGTCATGCTTCACTTCACGCTCAATTTCCTCGACACGGCGGATATCAAACTTCGCCTTCTTCCGAATCGCTTCCACCGCCTCAACCGGGATAATTCCCGCTTTCGCCTGAGCCTCGCATGCAAGGATTTCAATCTCCAACCAGATGCGAAATTTGTTTTCGTCAGCCCAAATTTTCCCCATTTCGGGGCGCGTATACCGTGGAATCAATCGTGTACTCCTTTAAGCCGGGCGACGTTCAAGTCTCAAGGCAACATCAATAATTTTTCTCTCACGGTACACCTTCATCCGAATGGTGTCGCCTGCACGCGCATCGACAAGCAGCGCGATGAGGTCCTGCTCGGAGTTTACTTTCGTACCGTTGGCTTCGAGGATGATGTCTCCCACTTTGAGGCCGGCTTTCTCCGCAGGACTACCGGACGCAACATCACTCACGATGATGCCTTCGACTCTCGAAAGTCCAAAGTAGCGGGCAACGCGTGCATCGACAGGTTGCGATTCAAAGCCCGTCCAGAAATCGCGCGTAACTTTCCCCTTCGAGCGGAGCTCGGCGACAACCTTCTTGACTTTGTTGACAGGAATGGCAAACCCATAGCCGACATAGGTCTCACTCCTGCCGCCGGTGTAGATGAGTGTATTCATCCCAATCACTTCGCCGAGACTATTCACTAGCGGTCCCCCGCTATTGCCGCTGTTGATGGCGGCATCGGTTTCAATCATGTCTTTGTAGATGCGGCTATCGACCCGTCCTAAGTTCATTCCCACTGAGCTGATGACGCCCACCGTCACCGTCGGCTTGTCGTTGATGTCGAACAGGCCAAAAGGATTCCCCAACGCAATTGCCCACTCTCCGATAATGATGTCATCGGAATTCCCCAGCGTGACCGAAGGCAAATTCTTTGCATCCACTTTGAGTAAGCAGATGTCCGTGAGTTGGTCTGTGCCAACGATCTCCGCTTTTAATTTCTCGCCGGTTGTAAGCGTTACGGTTACTTCTTTCGCGTTGCCCGCGACGTGATCATTGGTAACGATGTAGCCGTCTGGAGAGATGATGAAGCCGGAGCCGAGACCTCTCACCTGCTGCTGAAAGGTGCGGTCGCCAAAAAACCTCCTGAAAAAAGGATCGTTGGGGAAAAAGTCATAAAACGGGTCACGGAACTGTCGCACCTCAATCACGTTGATGCCTACAACCGCCGGGCTTACCCTCGCGACCGCCCGCGTAATGGCATTGTGTCGGGAATTGTTAACCTGGTCCTGTACTGTCGCGGCCTCCCCCTCCTGTTGATAGACCGTCTGCTGCAGGCCGGGGAATTGCTCATCCGACGCGCCGGCCGCTGATTCCGCAGTGGTTGGCTTGATGAGGTAACCGATTCCGATTCCCATGAGAAGGGGAATGAACAACACGATGAGGATTTTGATCATTCTGCTCGACATAGAATCCTCTCAGCTGATATGACGACGATTTTTGATGAGACGATGAACAATCTCGCGATGACTGAGCAACAATAGTCCACTCAGCACCCAGGCAAAGAGCTGATACTCACCCACCTCAACGGGCGAAAAGGTAAGAGGTTTCAGCCAGGCTGTCGGACTTAAGGAAAGCATGATTGGAGTAACGATGGAAGACAAGACATTCGCCGTTACAATATCCTTTTTCCATCTATTCAAGAGTAGCCATGAAACACACCAGACGATTGTATAACTTACACCGACCGCAAACAAGCCACCCGCAGCCGTCGCCAACCCTCGCCCTCCCTTGAAGCCCAACCAGACTGGATAAGTATGGCCAACAATCGCTCCCAACATTCCCGCCATCCCTACGCTTGCCGGTTCTCCAAGAAGATGCAATGTGCCAAATGTGATGACAAATCCTTTGAGCCCATCCAACACGCCAACAGTGATCGCGAGAAGCTTCGAACGAGTCACGTAGAAAACGTTAAACGCCCCAACGTTGCCACTGCCGGCTTGTTGAATGTCGATTCCCGCCCTCTCTTTTACAAGGAGGAAGGCTGTGGGAATGCTTCCAAGAAAATATCCGGCGACAAAGCTTATGAGATCGTGGCCCAACGGGCGTTCTGCAGCCGACTCTTCAGCACGCGGCTTATATGCTCAAGCCTTTTGTGATCAGGATAATGGGGTTAAGACAGCAGAAAAGTACCGAAAAGTGCCTCGAGAATCAAGGTAAACGCAGTGGCGGCCGGAGGAATAATATAGTGGAGTCTTGAAGAACAATGAGCTTTTGAGGGCAAACGAGTCTGCATAACAGAAAAATCTATCCAACTTCACAACACTTCTACTATTACAAGGAATCCACTCATCGAATTCCTTGGTTTTACCATGACACTATTCTCCTTTTGCATCGCGCGTCATAAGGTCCCGCGTTGCCTGGCGTGCATCTTTTCCTTCAAAGAGCACGCGATGGACCTCCGTGATAATCGGTAGTTCCACGCGATATTTGCGCTCGAGCTCCAACGCTGACCGTGCCGTGGCGACTCCTTCAGCGACCATCACCATCTCCTTCAACACATCCTCCAACTTTCGTCCTTTCCCCACCTGCTCGCCAACATAGCGATTGCGACTATGGCGGCTCATGCACGTCACGATGAGGTCGCCTACGCCAGACAGTCCTGCGAACGTACGCGGCTTTGCTCCCAGCTTTACTCCCAATCGCGTAATCTCGTAAATCCCCCGCGTCATAATGGCGGCTTTGGTATTATCGCCAAACCCCGCGCCGTCACTAATGCCCGCTGCAACGGCAATCACATTTTTCAAAGCACCGCCTAGCTCTACACCGCGAACGTCGTCATTCAGGTACACCCGGAAATAGGGTGTCATGAAAGCCTCCTGAACAATCTTGGCGGTCTTTTCACGAAACGAAGCCGCGACCACGGCTGTCGGGATTTGGCGCGAGACTTCTTCGGCATGACTGGGGCCAGAAAGAATCGCGATGTTGTCCTGTTTCTCATGCTCCAGAACATCCAGCAGCACCTCGGACATCGTCATGTGGGTGGTGTTTTCAATTCCCTTGGCGACGTTGCAAATAATCGTCTGGGTAAGGTCAAGATGGGCGATTCGTTCAACAACCGAGCGAAGGAATTGCGCGGGCACGGCAGCAACGATCATCTCGCGCTTCGAACAGGCTGCCTCAATATCAGTGACAATCTGGAGTTGGGGCGGGAGGAAAATTCCAGGGAGAAACTGCGGGTTCTCGCGCTTCTCCCGCATGAGTTCGGCCTGCTCCTTCTTGTACGTCCAGAGCTGTACATCATGGCCATTACTGATGAGCACGAGCGCCAAGGTCGTGCCCCAACTGCCGGCTCCGAGGACGGTGATCTTCATAGAGCTTGTCTCAGTCGAGCAACCATGTCAGGCTCACGAGGCGTGAGCGAAGGGTTATGATTCTGACTGTCGTTTCCGAGAGAAGGTAGAAATCTTCTTTTCGGTACCTTCGAGTAACCGTTTGATATTGGCTCGGTGGGAATACAAGAGCAGAACGGCAACCGCAATGCCAAAATAGACGAGGGTGTTGTAACCGTAGATTTCATCACCAAAAACATTATGACG